>NZ_APNM01000009.1:0-184640 GCF_040361335.1 Salinisphaera sp. PC39
CCATGCCGGGCATGGCGCAGTGGTGGCCGGTGCGCACGGCGACGCCGGCGGCGTCGAGGATGGTGGCGATGTCCTGGGGATGGGCCTCTTCCATCACGAAGGAGACGATCGCCGCCTTGTGCTCGGCGGTGCCGATGACGCGCAGGCCGGGGATTTCGCTCAGGGCCTCGGTGGCGCGGGCGCGCAGCCGTTCCTCGTGGGCGGCGATGGCGCCGAGGTCGTACTGTTGCAGGTACCGGACGGCGGCGCCCAGGCCGATGGCGCCGGCGATGTTGGGGGTGCCGGCCTCGAACTTGGCGGGCGGCTCGCTCCAGGTGCTGCCGTCCAGGGTGACGGTCTCGATCATGTCGCCGCCGCCCTGGTAGGGCGGCATGCGGTCGAGCAGGGCGGCCTTGCCGTAGAGCACGCCGATGCCCGTCGGACCGAACATCTTGTGCCCGGAGAAGGCGTAGAAATCGGCGTCCAGGGCCTGCACGTCCACGGGGGTGTGCGCCGTCGCCTGGGCGCCGTCGATCAGCACCGGGATGTTCAGCTCGTGCGCTAGGCGCACGATCTCGGCGACCGGGTGGACGGTGCCGAAGGCGTTGGAGATGTGGCCCACGGCGACCAGTTTGGTCCGTTCGGTGAGCTTGCCCTCGAAGACCTCCAGGTCGATCTCGGCGGCGTCGTTCACGCCGGCGACCTTGAGCACGGCGCCCGTGGCCTCGCAGACAAGCTGCCAGGGCACGATGTTGGAGTGGTGCTCGATCTCGGTGATCAGGATCTCGTCGCCCGGGCCGAGGTTCGGGCGGGCGTAGCTCTGGGCGACCAGGTTGATGGCTTCGGTGGTGCCGCGGGTGAACACGATCTCGTGCGAGTCGGCGGCGTTCACGAAGCCGGCGATCGCCTCGCGGGCGCCCTCGTAGGACTCCGTGGCCCGCTGCGACAGAGCGTGGATGCCGCGGTGGACGTTAGCGTTGTCCTCGCGATAGTAGCGGGCCACGGCATCGATCACCGCCGCCGGTTTCTGGGTGGTGGCGGCGTTGTCGAGATAGGCCAGCCGCTGGTCGTGCACCGGCCGCGCGAGGATCGGGAAGTCGGCGCGCAGGGCGGCGACGTCCAGCTCGGGCGGGGCGGCCGTGGCGGTGGCTTCGCTCATGGCGGCCTCAGGCCAGGCCCGCGTAGCGGCTGCCGGCGGGCAGCTTGGCGAGCAGGGCGTTCTCCAGGTAGCGGCGCAGCGGCTCGGGCTTTATCCTGGAGATCAGCTCGTCGGCGAAGCTGTAGGTGAGGATCGCGCGGGCGCCTTCCTCGTCGATGCCGCGGCTCTGCAGGTAGAACACCGCGTCCTCGTCGAGCTGACCGACGGTGGAGCCGTGGGCGCACTTGACGTCGTCGGCATAGATCTCCAGCTCGGGCTTGGCGTCCACCTCGGCGCGCTTGGACAGCAGCAGGGCGTCCGAGGATTGCTCGGAATCGGTCTTCTGGGCGTCCTTGTGGACGATCACCTTGCCGTTGAAGACGCCGCGGCCTTTGCCCGCGAGCACGCCCTTGTAGGCCTCGCGGCTGGTGCCGTGGGGCTTGGCGTGGTCGACGCGGGTGTGGTTGTCGACGTGCTGCTCGCCGGTGGGCGCGTAGACGCCGTAGAGCTCGATGCCGGCGCCCTCGGCGTCCAGCCGGCTGTTGGTGTCGGTGCGGGCGAGCTTGCCGCCCAGGTCGACGGCATGGTCGACGATCCAGCTGTCGCGCTGCTGGTGGGCGTTGAAGCTGGCCACGTGGTAGCCGCCGTCGCCTTCCTGCTGGATGCGCACGCGGTTCAGTTTGGCGCCCGGCCCGGCCTCGACCTCGGTCACGGCATTGGTGAAGTAGGTCTTGTCGCCCAGGCCGACGTAGTGCTCGATCAGGGCGCATTCGCTGTTCTCGCCCAGGCGCAGGACGTTGCGGACCTGGGCCATCGACCGCTCGTGCCGGCCGCTGGCGACCACCAGCAGGTGCAGCGGCTTGTCCAGCACCGCGTCGGGCGCGGTCTCCAGGTACAGGCCGTCGGACATGAAGGCGGTGTTCATGTCGGTGAACGGACTGGCGTAGCCGTTGACGGCGCTGCCCACGGCGCGCGGCGCGTCCTCGGCGGCGGAGAGCCTGGCGGCGAGCCCCTCGACGCGCACGCCGTCGGGCAGGTCCGCGAGATCGGACAGGCCGGCGACCACATGGCCGTCGACCACGACCAGACGATGGGCGTCCAGGCCCTCGGGCAGGTAGGGCGCCAGCTCGGCCGCGGTGACGTCGGCGGCGCTCTCGGCCGCCTCGAACCGGGTCGATTCGATCTCGCCGACGTCGGTGTACTTCCAGTCCTCGACCTTCTTGTGCGGGAAGCCCGCGCGGGAGAAGGCCTTGAGGCTGTCGTTGCGCAGCGTCTCCAGGGCCCGGCCGCCGGCCAGGTCGCGTTCGACCCGGGCGAATTCGGCCAGGTAGTAGTCGACGCCGGGGCTGATGTCCTTGCGGTTCGCGCTCATGATGCGGTGGCTTGCTCGCGGTTGTCCCGGGCGATGCCGGCGTAGCCCTCGGCCTCCAGCTCGTCGGCCAGTTCGGGGCCGCCGGAGCGCACGATGCGGCCGCCGGCCAGGACGTGGACCTTGTCCGGCACCACGTGCTCCAGCAGCCGCTTGTAGTGGGTCACCAGGATGGTGGCCCGCTCCGGCGAGCGCAGGGCGTTGATGCCCTTGGCGACGGTCTTGAGGGCGTCGATGTCCAGGCCGGAGTCGGTCTCGTCCAGGATCGCCAGCTTGGGCTCCAGCATCAGCATCTGGAAGACCTCGTTGCGCTTCTTCTCGCCGCCGGAGAAGCCCTCGTTGACGCCGCGCTTGGCCATCTCGGGGCTCATGTCCACGAACGCGATCTTCTCGTTGACGCGCTCCATGAATTCCATGGCGTCGATCTCGTCCTCGCCGCGGGCGGCGCGGCGGGCGTTGAGGGCGGCGCGTAGCATGTACAGGTTAGACACGCCCGGGATCTCGACCGGGTATTGGAAGCCCAGGAACAGGCCGGCGCAGGCACGCTCGGCCACGTCCATCTCCAACAGGTCTTCGCCCTCGAAGGTCACCTTGCCGTCGGTGACCTCGTAGTCCTCGCGGCCGGCGAGCACGCTCGCCAGCGTGGACTTGCCCGAGCCGTTCGGGCCCATGATGGCGTGTACCTCGCCGGCGTTCACTTCCAGGTCCACGCCCTTGAGGATCTCGGTGTCCTCGACAGTGGCGTGCAGGTTCTCGATCTTCAGCATAGTCATCTCTTGGTTAACCACAGAGTCACAGAGAGCACAGAGAAAAACACAAAGAAAACAAAAAGAAATAATATTTATTTCTTTTGAATTATTAGCTTTGTGTCCTCTGTGCCTCTGTGGTTCGTGTCTTCATTTCCAGCATGCGTACTACGTTGAAACCAACCACAGAGTCACAGGGGCACAGAGTCAAGAAACAGCATGAACAAGCTCTTCTTCATGCTTTAAATTCTCTGTGTCTCTGTGCCTCCGTGGTTCATATCTCTCCATTCAGCCCACGGCGCCTTCCAGCGTCACGTTGAGCAGCTTCTGGGCCTCCACCGCGAACTCCATCGGCAACTCGCGGAAGACCTCCTTGCAGAAGCCGTTGACGATCATGTTCACGGCGTCCTCCTCGGAGAGACCGCGCTGCATGCAGTAGAAGAGCTGGTCCTCGCTGATCTTGGAGGTGGTGGCCTCGTGCTCCAGCTTGGCGGTGGGGTTGCGCGCCTCCACGTAGGGGAAGGTGTGCGCGCCGCACTTGTCGCCGATCAGCAGGGAGTCGCACTGGGTGTAGTTGCGGGCGTTCTCGGCCTTGGGCGTGATCCGCACCAGGCCGCGGTAGGCCTGCTCGCCCTTCACGGCGGAGATGCCCTTGGCGATGATCGTGCTCTTGGTGTTCTTGCCGACGTGGATCATCTTAGTGCCGGTGTCCGCCTGCTGCATGCCGCGGGTGACCGCCACCGAGTAGAACTCGCCCACCGAGTCGTCGCCGCGCAGCACGCAGCTCGGGTACTTCCAGGTGATGGCCGAGCCGGTCTCCACCTGGGTCCAGGAGATCTTGGAGCGGGCGCCGCGGCAGTCGCCGCGCTTGGTGACAAAGTTGAAGATGCCGCCGCGGCCATCCTCGTCGCCCGGGTACCAGTTCTGCACCGTGGAGTACTTGATCTCGGCGTCGTCCAGCGCCACCAGCTCCACCACCGCGGCGTGTAGCTGGTTCTCGTCGCGTTGGGGCGCGGTGCAGCCCTCCAGGTAGGAGACGTGGCTGCCCGGCTCGGCGACGATCAGGGTGCGCTCGAACTGGCCGGTGTTCTCGGCGTTGATCCGGAAGTAGGTGGACAGCTCCATCGGGCAGCGCACGCCCTCCGGGATGTACACGAAGCTGCCGTCGGTGAACACCGCGGAGTTGAGCGCCGCGAAGAAGTTGTCCTTGCGCGGCACGACGGTGCCCAGGTACTTGCGCACCAGCTCCGGATGCTCGCGGATCGCCTCCGAGATCGAGCAGAAGATCACGCCCGCCTCGCGCAGCTTCTCCTTGAAGGTGGTGGCCACCGAGACGCTGTCGAAGACCGCGTCCACGGCCACGTTGGGCGCGCCCTGGACGCCGGCCAGCACCTCCTGCTCCTTGAGCGGGATGCCTAGCTTCTCGTAGGTCTCCAGCAGTTTGGGATCGACCTCGTCCAGGCTCTTGGGCTTGTCCTTGGCCGACTTCGGAGCCGAGTAGTAGGAGATCGCCTGGTAGTCGATCGGCGGGAAGTGCACGTGCTGCCAGTTCGGGTGCTTCATCTGCAGCCACCCGCGATAGGCCTCCAGGCGCCATTCGGTCATCCACTCCGGCTCCTCCTTCTTCTTGGAGATGAAGCGGATGACGTCCTCGTTGAGGCCCGGCGGCACCGTGTCGGATTCGAGGTCGGTGACGAAACCGGCCTCGTATTCGCGGTCGGCGACCAGTTCGTCGATGTCTTGCTCGCGTGCTGCCATGTCTTCGGCTCGCTAGAGTTGGTCGATGGCGGAGGGCGCGTTCGCCGCCCGCCGGGTTTCGGCCCGCAGGCGCAGATCGGTCATCGGCCCGGCCATCTCGGCCAGGGTGACGCCGGCGAGCGCCTCACGGATCGCATGGTTGATGATCTGCCAGTTGCCGCGCAGGCTGCATTCGGACTCGATCCCGCAGCGACCGTCGTGCGCGGCGCACTCGGTGAGGCCGATGGGGCCCTCCAGCGCGGCGATCACGTCGGCCATGGAGATGTCCTCGGGCGCCCGCGCCAGCCGGTAGCCGCCGTGCGCGCCGCGCGTGGATTCCACCAGCCCCTGGTGCGTGAGCCGCTTGAGCAGCTTGCGCACGGTCGGCACCGCGATGCGCGTGCCCTCGGCCAACTCGGCGGCGTTGCGCTGCTCGTCCGGCGAGCGCGCCAGGGCGGTCATCACCACCGTGCCGTAGTCGGTCAACTTGCTCAGGCGCAGCATGCTCCGTCACTCTCCGGGGCCGTTCGCCGACCCGCGCCTGGGGCGGCGGATCAATCGGGACCGAAACAGTCCGAATTCATGCGCTAGGATAATGGATCGGGCCCTGACTCGCAAGCCGTAAACCCCTGTCAGACAACACCTATGAACGACACAGACAAAGCTTCCGAAAGCGCCTCCGCGGCGACCGCTCTCGACTGGGATCACAAGCCCGCGCACGTGGTCGAAGTGACGGTCTCGGCCGACGATATCGACCAGCTCGGACACGCCAACAACGTCACCTACCTGCGCTGGCTGGAGACCGCCGCCTGGGCTCATTCCAAGGCCGTGGGGCTGGATTTCGGGGCCTACGAGCGCCTGGGCGTGGCCTGCGTCGCGCGCCGCCACGAGATCGACTACCTTGGGCCCGCCTTCGAGGGCGAGCACCTGGCGGTGGCGACCTGGGTGACCGAGAACGACGGCCGCCTGAGCCTGTGGCGTGCCTACCAGATCGTGCGCGTGGCCGACGGCAAGACCCTGATGCGGGCCCGCACCCATTGGGTCTGCGCCCGCCTGGACAATGGCCGACCGTGCCGGATGCCGGAGGAATTCAAGACCGGGTATGCCGTGACGCCCGATTTCGATCCGGAAGATGGCTAACCACAGAGACACAGAGGCACAGAGATTTAGATAAAAATGAAGAAAGGGTTGGCAGGCATCCTGCTCGGTCGCGGCCTTGTTCGGAGCCACGTTGTGGCGCTCGATTCCCGTCCTGAAGATTAACCACAGAGACACGGAGAGCACAGAGAGAAGGTGTTACAGGGTTTCCGCCTGGTTTTGTCTCTGGTGAATTTTCTATGCTCTGTGTTCTCTGTGCCTCTGTGGTTCGAGTTCTTGAATGGATAATGCAAGTAGACCCCGGGTGAGCATCGAGTACTGCACGCAGTGTCGCTGGCTGCTGCGGGCGGCCTGGATGGCGCAGGAGTTGTTGACGACCTTCGACGGCGAGCTGGGGGAGGTGGCGTTGGTGCCGGGCACCGGCGGCACGTTCGTGGTGCGGCTGGACGGCGAGGTGCTGTTCTCGCGCGCCGAGGCCGGCCGCTTTCCCGAGAGCAAAGAACTCAAGCAGTTGGTGCGCGACCGCATCGATCCCGGTCGAGACCTGGGGCATAGCGATCGTGCTGATTAACCACAGGGGCACAGAGCCCGGATCAAGGATGAGGATTCATGAATTTAAAGTCATGGATAGGGGATCGATAAATCCCCCGCCTTTAGGCGGTAATTTTTTGGTTCCTTTTCCCTCACCCTAACCCTTTCCCCAGAGGGGAGAGGGGCATGTCGGCCGTATGGCCGACCGATCCGGCTTCGAACCGTAACCTGAAGCCACCGGCTTTAGCCGGTGGCGCATTCACTATTCTCTGTGTCTCTGTGCCTCTGTGGTTAGTCATCGATCCAGACGAGATCGGGCGGGCCCTGCCGGGGGACATGCAGTAGTGCGGCCTGGTTGAAGTGCCGTCCGAGCGATGCCGCCTCGCGCGTGTCCAGATTCCAGACGCAGAAGCCCGGCTCGTCCGGCCAGTCGCCGTCGGGATCGAGGTTGACCGCCGGATAGTGGGGGAGGACCCGCCGTTCCAGCATGCGTGCCAGTTCGCGCCGGCGACGGGCGTTGATCCAGGGCGCCACGCGGCGGCCGGCGGGGTTGCAGGGGGTGATGATCCAGGCCTCGCCGCCCGCCGTTCGCGGCAATTGCGCCCAGAGGCGGCGGGCCGCCCCGGCGTCGCCGACGCGCAGATCGACCGGGCCGCGCGGGGCGTGCACGCGGTAGATGGCGTCTTCGAAGGCGTTTTTTAGTTGATGAACCACAGAGGCACAGAGGCACAGAGAGTCACGACCGGTTTCAGACGTATCGCTTCGCTATGCGAATCGGGCATTAGCGCGCCGTAGCTGCAGGTTACAACCCAAGGCTACAGGCGAGAATGGGGTTTTCTGCTTGTAGCCGCCGTCGGCAGCCTCCTTGGGATCCGGCGTTTGCGCAGCCCTGCGATCGTCCTCCGGTCCTTTAACTACCTCTGTGCGCTCTGTGTCTCTGTGGTTGATCTTCAGGCCACCCGCGATTCCTGGGCCACGTCCTCGTGGCCGCCGGCGGCGCGGTCGGTCAGGTACTCGTGCGTGAAGCTGTCGGTGAGGATGGCGTCGTAGCGCAAAGCGTCGAAGTCCTCGACCTGCTTGGCCTCCTCGCGCGAGAGGATGCCCGCGTCCACGCAGCTCGCGAGCTGCTCGGCCACGGTGAAGCCCTTGGCCTGGCCCTTGGCGACGGCCTTGGCGAACTTGTTGTACAGCGGTTCCACCTTGACCAGGGTGTCGAAGGCGACCTCCATGCGGCCGGTGACGTCGTCCGCGGCCTTGCCGAAGTAGGCGTCCGCGGTCATGCGGTCGCGGAAGGCCCCCGGCTCCAACATGGCGTCGGCGATGACGCTGGCCAGCTTGTCGGAGGGCTCGACGTAGCTGCGACCGGTGGGGAACACCATGAACCGCAGGAAGCGGCCGACGACGCGGTTCGGGAAGTTGCGGAAGAACTTGTCGAACGCCACGTCGATGTTGTGCAGGCAGTCCTGCAGCACCCACTCCATGTGCGGCACGTCCGCCGCCTGCCGGCCCTCGTCCTCGAAATACTTGAGGGTGGCCGAGGCGAAGTACAGGTTGGAGAGCACGTCGCCCAGGCGCGCCGACAGGCGCTCCTTGCGCTTCAGCTCGCCGCCGAGCATGCCCATGGTCACGTCGGACGCGAAGGCCAGGGCCGCGCTCATGCGGGTGAGCTCGCGGAAATAGGGCGCGGCCGGGCCGTCCACCGGGGCCTTGGCCAGGCGGGCGCCGGTCAGGCCCAGGGTCAGGGCGCGGGCGCCGCGGTTGACCGAGTAGCCCACGTGCGACCAGAGCAGGCGGTCGAAGGCCTTGAGGTCGTCGTTGCGCGCGGCCTCCATCTCCGGGAACACGTAGGGATGGCAGCGGATCGCGCCCTGGCCGAAGATCATCAGGCTGCGCGTGAGGATGTTGGCGCCCTCCACGGTGATCGCGATCGGGATCGACTGGTAGGGGGCGACCAGGTAGTTGCGCGGGCCGTGCTGGATGCCGCGACCGCCGTGGATGTCCATGGCGTGGTTGACGATCTCGCGCATCCACTCGGTCATGTGGTACTTGGCCATGGCCGTGACCACCGACGGCGCGCAATGGTCCACGCCGGAGGCGGTCAGCAGGCGCGCGGCCTCCATCTTGTAGTTGAGGCCGGCGATGCGGGCCGAGGCCTCCTGCACACCCTCGAACTTGCCCACCGGCGTCTTGAACTGGCGCCGGAGGCGGCCGAAGGCGCCGGTCATGCGGTACGAGGTCTTGGACGCCGCCGAGGCCAGGGCGGGCAGGGAGATGCCGCGGCCCGCGGACAGGCACTCGACCAGCATGCGCCAGCCGCCGCCGGCCTTCTCGGGGCCGCCGATGATCCAGTCGATCGGGATGAACACGTCCCGGCCGTTGATCGGGCCGTTCATGAAGGCGCCGGGGAAGTGCCGGCGGCCGATCTCGACACCCGGGTGGTCGGCGGGGATCAGGGCGCAGGTGATGCCCAGCTCCTCGTTATTGCCCAGCAGGCCGTCGGGGTCGTACAGCTTGAACGCCAGGCCCACCACCGTGGCCACCGGGGCCAGGGTGATCCAGCGCTTGGCGAAGGACAGGCGGATGCCCAGGGTTTCCTTGCCCTCGTGCTCGCCCTTGCAGACGATACCCACGTCCGGAATGGAGCCGGCGTCGGAGCCGGCTTCCGGCCCGGTCAGGCCGAAGCAGGGGATCTCGCTGCCGTCGGCGAGACCCGGCAGCCAGCGCTTCTGCTGTTCCTCGGTGCCGTAGTGCACCAGCAGCTCGCCCGGGCCGAGGGAGTTCGGGACCATGACGGTCACGGCCGCGGTCAGCGAGCGCGTGGCGATCTTGGACACGATGGTGGACTGGGCCACCGCGGAGAAGCCGAGGCCGCCGTGCTCCTTGGGGATGAGCATGGCGAAGAAACGGTTATCGCGGATGTATTGCCAGACCTCCTCGGGCAGGTCGTTGAGTTCCTGCGTGATCTGCCATTCGTCCAGCATCTCGCAGAGGCGCTCGGTCTCGTTCTCGAGGAAGCCTTGCTCCTCGTCGGTCAGCCGGGTGCGCTGGAAGTCCAGCAGGTATTGCCAGTCCGGCTTGCCGCGGAACATCTCGGCTTCCCACCAGACGTCGCCGGCCTCCAGGGCCTCGCGCTCGGTGTCGGACATCGGCGGCAGCACCGCCTTGAAGCCCTTGAAGATGGGCTTGCTCACGATCGCGCGGCGCAGGGCCGGGACGTTGAACAGCAGCGCCAGGGGCACGCCGATGCCGGCGGCGATCAATGCGCCGGTGGGACCGATGGCGCCGAGGGCGTACAGGCCGCCGACGTAGACGGCCGCCGCGACGGTCCAGGCGATCAGCGGCGCGCCGACATAGGCCAGCGTCCAAACCGCGGCGAGCGCGACGAGAAGGGAGATGAGGATCGTCATGGTATTGCCTCCGTGACCGGATCAGCTATCGGGGGCCGCGCGCGCGGCCCGGTTGGCGGTCGGTGCCGGCTCCTCCGCACCCGGCCCGCCGTTATGGTTGTCTCGTTCCGGGGCCCCGTCGTCCGCCGACTCCGGCGGGATCAGGGCGCCCATCAGGAATTGCACGTAGTCCGCGAACGCCGGCTCGTCGGCGGCGGGCCATTCGTCGGGCAGGTCGCGCCGGATCTGCAGCGTGCCCAGATAGACCGAATAGGTCATGCGCGCCCAGAGTCGGGCATCATGATCGCTCAGGCCCAGGGCGCGGTAGCAATCGAGCAGGAAACGCATGCGGCGCTCCGAGACCCGGCGCACGCAGGCGGCGATGACGGGGTCGTGGGCGGCCGAGGACAGGGCCTGGTAGATGCGGCTGGCCCGCTTGGAGGCGTTGATCCGGCCGATCAGGCTCTCAATGCGACGCCGGGGATCGGTCTCGTGGGCCACCTGACGCAGGACATCGTCGGTCTCCTGCTGCTCCCACAGCGCGAGGGCCCGCTGGAGCAGGGCCTCCCGGCTGGAAAAGTGCCAGTAGAAACTGCCCTTGGTGACACCGAGCTCGCGCGCCAGCGGCTCCACGGCCACGCCTTCGAGACCGCGATGCGAGATCGCGTCCAGGGCCGCCGCCGCCCACGCGTCGGCGGTGAGACTGGTCCGGTCGGGCGCTGTGCTGGGTGCCATAGATTCTTCCATACGCTACCGTATTGACGTACTATCCGGCATCGTCACCGTTATGTCAATACGCCTGCGTATGGCGGGCGGATGCGGGTAATCGAGAGGAGCGAGACAGTCGATGAGCGGAATCACGCGCGACCAGTTCGGGCATTTTATGCCGATCACGGTGCGCTGGGGCGAGATGGACGCCCTGGGCCACGTCAACAATACGGTCTACTACCGGTACTCCGAGGACGGCCGCCTGGATTACATCGGCCGTGTCGCCGGCGACGGGCCGACGACCTCCGGCAGCGGCCCGATCCTCGCCGACCTGCGCTGCAGTTTCCTGCAGCAGCTTCGTTTCCCGGCCTCGGTGGAGATCGCCACCCGGACCCGCGCCATCGGCCGCAGCAGCCTGCGCGTCGAGCAGGCCCTGTTCCGGGTGGGCGAGGACACGCCGGTCGCCACCTACGACGCGGTCGTGGTCTGGTTCGATTACGCGGCGCAGAAGAGCGCGCCGGTGCCCGACGACGTGCGGGCGCGCATCCGCGAGGTCGAAGTCGTAGCGCCTGAGGAATAAAGACCTGAATTAACCACAGAGACACAGAGCACACAGAGGCTGGAAGAGCAAGAAGACCAAAGCAGCAATCAACTTGGCGCTCTTTTTCCCAAGTGCTTTTATCTAGATCTTCTCTCTGTGTTCTCTGTGCCTCTGTGGTTAGTTGTCAATAGCCGCTAGGGAAGCGATCGCGGAACCAGACTTCCTCCGGCGGCAATTGCCCGGCGCGGGCGTGGGCGCCGCGCACGGCCTTGCCCACGGCGATCATGAGCGCGATCTCGTGGTCCTCGGGCAGGTTGATCAGCTCGCCGACGCGGCCGAAGTCGAAGCCGTCCATGGCGCAGGTGTCGTAGCCCAAGGCCTTGGCCGCCAGCATCAGGGTCTGGGCGGCGATGCCGCAGGAGCGCATGCCCTCGTCGCGCTGTAGCTGCGGATCGCCGCGATAGAAGGCGCGGATTTCCGGCACCAACTGCGCCGCCACCTCGGGCGGCGCGTGTCGCCAGTAGCGCGCGGGATCGCGATCCCAGCTATTGAGATCCAGGCAGAGCACCACCAGTAGCGAGGCCTCGGTGACCTGCGGCTGGTCCCAGGCCGCCTCCCGGATGCCGCGCCGGATCGCGGGATCGCGCACCGCCACGAAGCGCCAGTTCTGGATATTGAAGGCGGTGGGGGAGAGCAGGCAGGCCTCGCGCAGCCGGCGTATCTCGTCTTCCGGCATCTCGTGGTCCGGGTCGAAGTGCTTGATCGACCGGCGCTGCTCTATGGCTTCGAAGACGTGCATTGCGTGGTTTTCGAGATTCGATGCAGAGGGTTGAAAGGTTGCCTCAACCCTCTGTCTGGATTGGCTAAATGTAAAGACGGCGCAGTTCGGTCGCGGGTCCGGCCGCGTCCCAGAGACCGTCGAAGCGGTGGCGGGCGGCCCGGGCGCGTACCGGCATGTCCAGGCAGAGCCGGGCCGTGGGCGAGTCGGGCGTGTCGCGTTCGAGCAGGTGGCGCTCGTCCGCGATCAGGCTCTCGTCGCGGTTGTCGCCCTGGTGCTCGGCCAGCACCCGTATCTCGGTAAAGCTGCTGACGTGCCGCAGCAGGTGCAGCAGCCGATGTTCCTGCGTCGCCACGGAGCGCACGTCGTGCACCAGAACCCGCACGCGGGCCCGCTGATGCCCCAGGACCAGGTCGCGCACGGCGTCGCAGAATCCGGGCGTGCCGTAGGCCCAGTCCGCGAGATCGTACGACAGCAGGTCGATCCGACGCCGGGCGCGGCCGGCGATGTCGGCCGCCGCCTCGGCGTAGGCCGCGCGGCTGTCGACGAGGCGCGGCTCAGGCTTTTCTTGCCTGGTCGGCGGCATTGCCGACGTAGTCCTCCGGCCGCATCGCCAGGAGCCGCTTCTTGTCGGCCTTGGGGATGTCCAGCCCGTCGATGAACCCGCGCATGGCGTCGGCGTCCAGCACCTTGCCCCGGGTCAGGGCCTTGAGCTGCTCGTAGGCGCCTTCGATGCCGCGCACCCGCATGACCGTCTGCACCGCCTCGGCGAGCACGATCCAGTTGTCCTCCAGGTCGGCGCGCAGACGGGCGGGGTCGGCCTCCAGCTTGCCCAGGCCGCGCTGCAGCGACTGGTAGGACACCGCGCCGTGGGCCAGGCCCACGCCGAGGTTGCGCAGGACGGTGGAATCGGACAGGTCGCGCTGCCAGCGCGAGATGGGCAGCTTGGCGGCGAGGTGGTCCATGATCGCGTTGGCGAGCCCGAGATTGCCCTCGGCGTTCTCGAAGTCGATCGGGTTGACCTTGTGCGGCATGGTCGAGGAACCGACCTCGGTCTCCACCGCGCGCTGCTTGAAATAGCCCAGCGAGATGTAGCCCCAGACGTCGCGGCAGAAGTCGATCAGGATGGTGTTGAGCCGCATCAGGGCGTGGAAATACTCGGCGATGTAGTCGTGCGGCTCGATCTGGGTGGTGGCCGGGCACGGGGCGACGTCCAGCGAGCGGATGAAGCGCTCGCTGATGCCCGGCCAGTCGGCATCCGGATAGGCGGCCAGGTGGGCGTTGAAGTTGCCCACGGCGCCGTTCATCTTGCCCAGGATCTCGACCTCGGCGAGCCGGTCCCGCTGGCGCTTGAGCCGGTGCGCGAATACCGCCATTTCCTTACCGACGGTGGTCGGCGACGCGGCCTGGCCGTGCGTGCGGGATAGCATCGGCAGGTCGGCGTAGGCGTGGGCGAGTCCCTGGATCGCCTCCAGGATGGCGTCCACCGCCGGCAGGATGTTGCGCCGGCGGGCGTCGCGGAGCATCAGGGCGTACGCCAGGTTGTTGATGTCCTCGGAGGTGCAACCGAAGTGGATGAACTCGCTGACCGCGGCCAGCTCCTCGTTGTTGCGGATCTTCTCCTTGAGGTAGTACTCGACCGCCTTGACGTCGTGGTTGGTGGTGTCCTCGATCGCCTTGACCCGCTGCCCTTCGCTGGTGCCGAATTCCTCGATCAGCGCATCCAGCGTGGCGGATGCGTCCGCGGACAGCGCCGGCACCTCCGGCACCGCGGGCTCGGCCGCCAGCGCCTGCAGCCAGCGGATCTCGACCATCAGCCGGTAGCGGATCAGGCCGTACTCGCTGCAGATTTCGCGCAGGTCCCAGGTCTTGTCCGCGTAGCGCCCGTCGATGGGCGAGATCGCCGAAAGCGCGGTCAGTTGCATCGCCATGCCGTTGTCCAGGGTCGGGTGTCCAGGGGTTCGGGAGCGCGCATGATACCGAAAGTGGGGTGTGATTAGTGATTCGTGATTGGTGATTGGCCGCCGTCGGGAGGCGACGACGCATGCCTCGGCGTGCCCGATTCGGTATCCTTCGGCCCGCAAAGCGACGGGTCGCCGTCCACGAATCACCAATCACCAATCACGAGTCACGACGATGCAATACCGGGTCGAAAAGGACAGCATGGGCGAGCTGCAGGTGCCCGCCGACGCTCTCTGGGGCGCGCAGACGCAGCGCGCGGTGGATAATTTCCCGATCTCGGACCTGCGCGCGCCGCGGGCCTTCATCGAGGCCCTGGGCCTGATCAAGGCGAGCGCCGCCGCCGTCAACGCCGATCTCGGCCTGCTCGATCGCGGCATCGCCGACGCCATCGTCGGGGCGGCCGACGCGGTGGCCGCGGGCGACCACGACGACCAATTCCCGGTGGACATCTTCCAGACCGGTTCCGGCACGTCCAGCAACATGAACACCAACGAGGTCGTGGCGCACCTCGCCAGCGAGGCCGCGGGCGATAAGGTGCATCCCAACGATCACGTCAACATGGGGCAGAGCTCCAACGACGTCATCCCCACGGCGATCCACGTGAGCGCGGCGATGGGCGTCGAGAAACGTCTGCTGCCGGCCCTGCGACACCTCCGCGACACCATCCGCGGCAAGGCGGACGAGCTGAACGGCGTCACCAAGACCGGCCGTACTCACCTGATGGACGCCATGCCCGTGCGCTTCGGCCAGGAGCTGGGCGGCTGGGCGACCCAGATCGACAACGGCATCGCTCGCGTCGAGGCGGCCCTGCCGCGCATCCGGCGGCTGGCGCAGGGCGGTACGGCGGTCGGCACCGGCATCAACGCCCATCCCGAGTTCGGCCGCCGCTTCGCCGAGGCCCTGGCCGAGCGCACGGACGTCGCCTTCGAGCCCAGCCCCGACTACTTCGAGAGCCTGTCGTCGCAGGACGCGGCGGTCGAGTTGTCCGGCCAGCTCAAGACGGTGGCGGTCTCGATCATGAAGATCGCCAACGACCTGCGCTGGATGAACAGCGGGCCGCTTGCCGGCCTGGGCGAGATCGCGCTGACCGCGCTGCAGCCCGGTTCCAGCATCATGCCGGGCAAGGTGAATCCGGTGATCCCGGAGGCCGCGGCCATGGTCTCGGCCCAGGTGATCGGCAACGACAGCACCATCACCGTCGCGGGCCAGTCCGGCAATTTCCAGCTCAACGTGATGCTGCCGGTGGTGGCCTACAACCTGCTGCAGAGCATCGAGCTGCTGGCGAATACCTCGCAGGTGCTGGCCGACAAGGCGGTGGCGGGTTTCACCGTCAACGAGGGCAACCTGGAGAAGGCCCTGGCCAAGAACCCGATCCTGGTGACCGCGCTCAATGCCGTGATCGGCTACGAGAAGGGCGCCGCCATCGCCAAGAAGGCGTACGCCGAGGGCCGGCCGATCAAGGAAGTCGCCCTGGCCGAGACCGATCTGGACGAGGCCGAGCTCGACCGGCTGCTGGACCCGGCACAGCTCACCCAGGGTGGTATCAACAAGTAGCCCTGTGTGAGTATTCGCGCGGTGAACGCACGCCTGGCATTCGGACTCGGCTTCGCCGCCTCGGCGGCGGGGCTGGCCTTCGCCTATTACCTGCAGTTCGTGCACGGGCTGGAGCCCTGTCCGCTGTGCATCTTCCAGCGGGTGGCGATGGCGGCGACCGGGGCGGTGTTCCTGGTTGCGGCCCTGCACGGGCCCGCCGGCTTCGGGCGGCGCGTGTACGCGGCCCTCGCCGCCCTCGCCGCCGGCGCCGGGGCGGCGATCGCCGGCCGCCATGTCTGGCTGCAGTCCCTGCCCGAGGACGAGGTGCCCGCCTGCGGCCCCGGCCTGGACTATCTGCTGGACGTCATGCCCTGGCAGGATGTCCTGGCCCGCATCCTGCGCGGCGATGCCGCCTGCGCCGACATCGACGCCAGCTTCCTGGGCCTGAGCCTGCCGGCCTGGACCCTGGTCGCCTTCGTCGCGCTCGCCCTCTGGGCGATCGCGGTATTGTTCTTGCCAACCACAGAGGCACAGAGGACACAGAGCTAAGACAGCTATTGTTTGCGAGACTTCGGCGACAGCCAATCGGCCGACGCGCGTTGCCAAAGCCGTGCCATCGCTTCCTTGATTCGCTCTCTGTGTCCTCTGTGCCTCTGTGGTTAGTCAATTAAGGAATAAACCGATGAGTTACCCGACGACCGATCTCTGCGACAAGTACGCCGACGAGCTCCAGATCGCCGACCCGATGTTCGCCGACCTCGGCGGCAAGCTCGATTTCGCCGGGCCGATCAGCACGATCAAGTGCTTCGAGGACAATTCCAAGGTACGCGAAGCGCTGGAGGAGCCCGGCAAGGGCCGGGTGCTGGTGGTCGACGGCGGCGGCTCGGATCGCTGCGCGCTGCTCGGCGACAACCTGGCGCAACTGGCGATCGACAACGATTGGGCCGGCGTCGTGGTCTACGGCTGTATCCGCGACAGCGCCGAGATCGCGGAGATGCCGGTGGCGGTCAAGGCGCTGGCGACCCATCCCCGCAAGTCCAACAAGCAGGGGATCGGCGAGCGTGATGTGTCGGTGCGCTTCGCCGGGGTCAGCTTCGAGCCGGGCGCCTGGCTCTACGCCGACGCCGACGGCATCGTGGTCGCGGGCCGCGAACTCGATCTCTGAGTCCGGCCCACGCGGCGCCGGGGCGGGGTGCCGCTCCGCGCCGCCGTCTCCCGCCCGCCGCGGCCGCGTGCGAAGGCATTTTCACCCCGTTCCGCCGGGCTTTCCGGACGAATGCGGCATCGGGGTCTGTTAAAACACGAATCAACCGGTATAATACGCGCCCTCTGCACCTGTTGTTGCAGTGCACATAGACCCGATGCGCGCGCTCCGGCCGCGCATTTCGTCTTTTCCGACAAGGTGCTGCGCCCTGGAGTGGAAATCGCGCTTCCAGCGGCAAGGGGGAGGGGCTTGGCGCCCAGGTTCCGGACCCCCTCCGAAACGACCCGTTCCAAGAGGATGTGACCGCAAATGACGACGAGAGACGAGCAGATCAAGGCGATCGAGAAGGATTGGGCCGAGAACCCGCGCTGGAAGAACGTGACGCGTCCGTACAGTGCGGAAGACGTCGTCCGCCTGCGCGGCTCGGTGGTGCCCGAGGCGACCTATGCGCGCAACGGCGCCGAGAAGCTCTGGAAGCTGGTCAACGAGGAGGACTACGTCAACTGCCTCGGCGCCCTGACCGGCGGTCAGGCGATGCAGCAGGTGAAGGCCGGCATCAAGGCCATCTACCTGTCCGGCTGGCAGGTCGCCGCCGACGCCAACCTCGGCGAGACCATGTACCCGGACCAGTCGCTGTACCCGGCCAACTCCGTGCCGCACGTGGTCAATCGCATCAACAACTCCTTCGCCCGCGCCGACCAGATCCAGTGGGAGAAGGGCAGCAACCCGGGCGACGCCGACTGGGTCGACTACTTCGCCCCGATCGTGGCCGACGCCGAGGCCGGCTTCGGCGGCGTGCTCAACGCCTTCGAGCTGATGAAGGGCATGATCGAGGCGGGCGCCGCCGGCGTGCACTTCGAGGATCAGCTCGCCTCGGTCAAGAAGTGCGGCCACATGGGCGGCAAGGTGCTGGTGCCGACGCAGGAGGCGGTCCAGAAGCTGGTCGCCGCGCGCCTGGCCACCGATGTCATGGGCGTGCCCACCATCGTGCTGGCCCGCACCGACGCCAACGCCGCCGACCTGCTGACGTCCGACGTCGATCCCTACGACAAGGACTTCATCACCGGTGAGCGTACCGCCGAGGGCTTCTATCGCACCCGCGCCGGCATCGATCAGGCGATCAGCCGCGGTCTGGCCTATGCGCCGTTCGCGGATCTGCTGTGGTGCGAGACCGCGGTGCCGGACCTGGACGAGGCCAAGAAGTTCGCCGAGTCGATCCGCGCCGAGCACCCGGGTCAGCTCCTGGCCTACAACTGCTCGCCCAGCTTCAACTGGAAGAAGAACCTGGACGACGCCACGATCGCCAAGTTCCAGCGCGAGCTGGGCGCGATGGGCTACAAGTACCAGTTCATCACCCTCGCCGGCATCCACAACATGTGGTACAACATGTTCGATCTGGCGCAGGAGTACGTGAAGAAGGGCATGACCGCCTACGTCGAGATGGTCCAGGAGCCGGAGTTCGCCGCCAAGGATCGCGGCTACACCTTCTCCAGCCATCAGCAAGAGGTCGGCACCGGCTACTTCGACGACGTCACCAACGTCATCCAGGGCGGCACCTCCAGCGTGACCGCGCTGACCGGTTCGACCGAGGAGGCGCAGTTCTAAACGCGCCATCCGCGTTCCGGAACCGGGCCCGGCGGGATATTCCCCGCCGGGCCTTTTTCGTTCGTATTCCGGGATGATCGCCGATACCGGCCTAAGGGCTTGCATGTGTCCGCCGATTCCATAGTATGACGCCGAGGGGGCACGACCTTCGCCGTCTGAGATCGGCGGGCAGTGCCAGGGAAGGACAGCGAGGGGATACGGTGAACCGAATCCGTCGCGCGAGCGCCGAGAACACAGCAGGACCCAGGGACGGGTGCCGGACAATCCGCCGTGCCCGCGGCTTCACGCTGCTCGAAGTGCTGGTCACGGTGCTGGTGCTGTCGCTCGGGCTGCTCGGCATCGCGGCCCTGCAGGTCGCGAGCATCCGCGACACCCAGGGCGCCTATCTCAAGAGCCAGGCCGTGAGCCGCGCCTACCAGATCGTCGACGCCATGCGGGCCAACCGCGAGAGCGCCCGCGACGGCGACTACGCCGACGATTACGACGAGCAGGCCGGCAGTTACTGCGACATCGAGGATCCCACCGCCGTCCAAAGCGACCTGTGTGCCTGGGAACAGGCCCTGGCCGCCTCGCTGCCCGACGGCGCCGGCAGCGTGCAGGTGGATTCCGCCTCCGGCATCGCCACGGTCTGCGTGCGCTGGGCCGAGCCCAAGCGCGCCCAGGAGATAGCGGTGGACAAGTGCAGCACCGCCGCCGATGATGCCGAGGACCGCCAGGTCTTCGAGCTGCAGACCGTCCTATGAGCCCCGTATCCCGCAACCGCCGACGGCAGCGGGGCTTCGGCCTCGTCGAGATGATGATCGCCATGGTGCTGGGTTTGCTGCTGGTGGCCGCGGCGATCCAGGTCTTCCTGAGCACGCGGGCCTCGTACCGCTACAACCAGGCGCTCGCCGAGGTCCAGGACGGCGCCCGCTTCGCCATGCACGTGCTCACCCACGATCTGCGCCTGGCCGGCTACACGGGTTGCCCCGCTCCGCAGAGCGACGCCCCCTCGGTGGCATCGAGGTCACCGTTCGGGGATGTGCGGGTGATCTCCAACAGCGCCGCCGCGACCGGCGTCACCGCCGCCAATCTGCTCGCCGACAGCCTCACTGCGCCCGACGACGAGTTGCCCGCGAGCGCCGACGGCGACAGCGACGCCATCCGGCTTGCGTACATGCGCGATTACGGGGTGCGGGTCACGGGACCGGCGGCCTCGCTCAACGCCAACCTGAAGGTCACCGGCAACCCGGCCGGCTGGGAAGCGGGCGATACCCTGCTTGTGACCGACTGCCGCCAGGCCGACCTGTTCGACGCCACGAGCGTGAGCAAATCCACCGGCGGTCCCTGGATCAATATCGCTCACGCCAACAGCGCCAATTCGAGCAACAAGCTGAGCAAGATCTACGACGAGGGCGCGCGGGTGCTGCAGCCATACGCGGTGGTCTATTACGTCGACGGCGACGACGGCGGTCTGCTCCGGCGGCGCTATTTCGCCGAGACCGCGAAGCGGCCGCCGACGGACGAGATGGTGTCCGACCTGACCCATCTCACCGTGCGTTACGGCGTGGACGCGGACGGTGACCAGATGCCGGACGCGTACGAGACGGAGGACACCGTCGACACGGGGGCGGCCTGGGACGATGTCGTCTCGGTGCGCATCGGCTTCGTGGTCGGCTCCGAGACCCGGGTCGGCGACGCCGGGGGGCAGGGCGGGCTCACCATGTTCGGCGACGAGATCACGGTGCCGGACGATGGCCGGCTTCGCCAGGTGTTCACCACGACCGTCGCCCTGCGCAACCGGGTGCCGTGACCATGCACCCGGCGGCGACGCGGATCGGCGTGCACCGACGCCCGCACACCGGCTCGGCGTTGATCGTGACGCTGGTGCTGCTGCTGGTGTTGACCGTGGTCGGCATCGCCGGGATGAGCGCCACGGTGCTGCAGGAACGCATGGCCGGCAACGTCCAGGACAGTGCCCAGGTGTTCGAGGCGGTGGAATCGGCGCTGCGGCTCTGCGGCAACCGGGTCATGGCCGGCGACAGCGATGCGGTGGGCGAGGCCGATGCCGACGAGATGACGGACTTCAAGATGGGCGACGAGAGCGAATCGCCGGACCGGGCCGAGCGTGTCACGCCGACACCGGGCAGCGCGCTCACCGCCCTCGGCGAGACCGGGTACCAGCTGCGCTGTCTGATCGAGTTCACGGGGCCGGTCGACCCGGCCCGAACCGGCGGCAGCCTGCGCCGGCCCGGTGCCGCCGGGGCCTTGGTGGGCTACCGGGTGACGGCGGCCGGGTCGCGCGTGCCGAAGGGACACTCCGGCACGGCGCGGCCCACGGTGATTCTGCAAAGCGACTTGGTGCTGTGGAAATGACTCTGGAGACGACGCGATGATGGACCGCATGAACGCTGCATTGCGGCGATACTGCCCGGCATTCGGGCTGGGCCTGATCGCGGCACTGGTCTCGGTGCCCGCCCTCGCGGTGTCGATCTCCCAGACACCCCTGTTCGTCAGCTATTCCTCGGCACCGAACGTATTGTTCGTGCTCGACGATTCCGGTTCCATGCAGTTCGAGAGCATGCCGGACGAACTCACCAACCTGTTCAACCGGTCGTGTTGCGACGACTACATCATGTGGATGTTCCCGTTCGTCAGCGGGGTGCACGGCGGTGACAGCTATTCGACGCGGCGCGTACCGTCGTTCAGCGCAAGCAGCGTGATGGCGGCTGTCTACCGCTCGCCGCATACCAACAAGCTCTACTACGATCCCGCCGTGACGTACCGTCCCTGGTCCCGGGCCGACGGCAGCCTCATGCCGGCCGCGGACCCCGAGAACGCTTACCATAATCCGGCCTTCCCCGATCGCGGCACCCGCGATCTGACGGCGGTGGACGAAGCCTACGCCGAGTGGATGGATGATCGCGACAACGACGAGGACCGGGAATCCCGCAACTACTACCCGGCGACCTATTTCCAGTACACCGGGCCGGAAGTCGACAATGTCCGGGAGGCGATAGAGGACGGGAACAGTGCCGTCTGGAACTTGAACAACTACGACCGCGTGGTCATCCGGTCGTCCCGGCAGAGCTATACCGGAGGCGGGCGCAGCAATCGATCCGATTGCAACAACGGCACCTGCACCTACGAGCAGGAAATCCAGAACTTCGCGAACTGGTACGTCTATTACCGGAGTCGTATCTTCGCGGCCCGTGCCGGCATCGGCCGGGCGTTCTCCGACCAACCCGACAGCCTCCGCGTCGGCTTCGGCGCCATCAATGCCGGCGAGCGGGACATCGACGGTGCGGACTCCGACACGGTTATCCGGGGCATCCGGCCGTTCAAGGGCTCGGACCGCGAGGCCTTCTTCGAGACGCTTTACAAGCAGACCATCGATCCCGAGGGAACGCCGTTGCGCCGGGGCCTGCAGGGGGCCGGCGAGTACTTCGGCCGCGACGACGAGGGCAGCCCCTGGGCGGATTCGCCGGCGGCTGGTGCCGGCGGCGCCCCGGGCAACGGCGACGACAACGATTTCGATTTCATCTGTTCGTTCCTGCCCTGGACCCCGCCGTGGTGTCAGGATGACGACGACGACGCGGATGACGGCGATGACGGGTATCAGGATCCCGCCGATCACAGCCCGTGTCGCCAGAGCTTCACGGTGCTGATGACGGACGGCTACTGGAGTGGCGGCAATCCCGACGACATCGGCAATGCCGACAATACCGCCGGACCGAATATCGAGAGGCCGGATGGCGCCGATTACCGGTATACGGCTTCCGATCCCTTCCAGGACGGGCATTCGGACACGCTCGCCGACGTGGCCATGTACTACTGGAAGCGCGACCTGCGCACCGACCTGGACAATACCGTGCCGACCTCCAACCGCGATCCGGCCTTTTGGCAGCACATGGTGACCTATGGCATCGGTCTCGGCGTGACCGGCAACGTGGACCCCGAGGCGGCCTTTGCGGCCATCGACACCGGTGCGGATATCGATTGGGACAACCCCGCCTACTCGGATGCGGCGAAGATAGACGACTTGCTGCACGCCGGCTTGAACAGCCGCGGCGGATTCTTCAGCGCGGCGAATCCGGAAGAATTCGCCAGCGACCTGTCGGCGGGCCTGGACGAAATGATCGAGCGGGTGATCACGACGGCGGCATCGCTGGCGGCGACGTCGACTCAGGCTTCGGGCGAGACCAGTGTATTCCGTGCCTCCTTCAGGACCGATGACTGGTCCGGCGAGCTGATTTCGTACCCGTATACCGCGGTCGGCAACGAGAGTGCGATTGAATGGCGGGCCTCGGAGCAGCTCCCCATACCGTCGCAGCGCGACATCTATACCGCCGACTCGGGCGGTGACGGTGTCGAGTTCCAGTGGTCGCAAATCGACAGCGATGCGCGGCAGGCGCTGGGTGGCGACAGCCGGGTCCTGGAGTACATCCGGGGCAGCCAGACCTCGGAAGGCACGGACGACGACGACTTCCGCGAGCGGAACAGCGTCCTGGGCGATATCGTCTACTCGGCGCCGGCTTTCGTCGGCGATCAGAGCTATGGCTACAGCATCCTGCCGTCGGCCGCGGGTGCCGCCTATGCCGGTTATGTCAACGGCAAATCGTCAAAGCGGGACGCCGTGCTCCTGGGCGCGAACGACGGCATGCTGCATGCCTTCGACGCGGCGGACGGTTCGGAACTTTTCGGCTACGTGCCGCGCCAGCTTCTCGCCCATGTGAGCGAGCTGACCGAGCAGGATTACGGTCACAGGTACTATGTGGACGGCTCTCCGGCGGTGGCCGATGCCTACCTGGACGGCGCCTGGCACACGGTCGCGGTGACCACCCTGGGACGCGGCGGCCGCGGTGCGTTCGCCCTGGACGTGACCGACCCGGCCAATTTCGGCCCCGATGACGTCCTGTGGGAGATCGACGCGAACGATTCGGGCTACCTGGGCGATGCCATGGGACAGGCCGCGATCGTGCGCCTGGAGAACGGCGATTGGGTCGCGATCCTGGGCAACGGCTACAACAGCTCGGGTGGCCGAGCCGCACTGGTCGTCGTCGATCTGGAAACCGGCGACGTCCTCAAGACGTTGGATACGGGCGCGGGCAATGACAACGGACTCGCCACACCGGTGGCGATCGATCGTGACCGTAACGGCTCGGTCGACACGGTCTACGCCGGCGACCTGAAAGGCAATCTCTGGAAGTTCGACCTGTCCGGCAATGCGAGCGCCAGTTGGCATGTCGCCTACGGGGGCGATCCGCTGTTCCGGGCGACCGCCGACAGCGGCGATGGTCAGCCGATCACCGCCCGGCCCGATGCGATAGCGCACCCGCTCGGGGGCGTGATGGTCGTATTCGGGACCGGACGCTATCTCGCGCAGGACGACATGGACCAGGCCGACGAGCAGAGCATGTACGGCATCTGGGACCGCCAAGGGAGCTCGCAGCCGGACACGGCGGCATCCGCCGGCGATCTCGTCGAGCAGGAAACCATCCTGATGGATACCACCGTCGGCGATCGCACGATCCGCGTCCTGAGCAGGAAGGGTGTCAATTACAACGACGAGGACGGCGGCCGGAAGCGGGGCTGGACGTTCGATTTCGCGCGCGACCGCGAACGCCTCACGCGGGAAGTCGACATATTCGACGGCAAGGCCATCTTCGTCTCGACCATCCCGCAGGCCGATTCCTGCAGTTTCGGCGGCGACAGCGCGTTGTTCGAGATCAATCCGCTGACCGGCACCCAGTTCGAGGAGCCGATCCTGGACCTCAACGACGACGGCGAGTTCGACGACGAGGACAGCACGACCGCCGACTTCGGCGATGACGGCGGGGACACGCGCGTGTATCCGGGCATCGTGGAGCTGGATATCGGCCTGGCGACGAACCCCTATATCCTGAACAAGGAGGACGGGAACCAGTCGAAGCTGACCATCGGCTCCACCCTGAACACCGACGTCATGGGCGAGAAAGGCTTCCTGCGGCCGGGCCGTGCGTCCTGGCAGCAAATACGATGAATGGCGCCCCGGTCATGTCCCGCAACCGGCAAACGGGCTTTACGCTGATCGAGTTGCTGATCGCGATCGTGATCGTCGCGATCCTGGCGGCCGTCGCCTACCCGGCGTATCTCGAGCAGGTCCGCTCGGCCCGGCGGGCGGACGCCCAGCAGGCACTGCTGTCGCTGGCGGCAGCAATGGAGCGGTACCACAGCCAGAACCTGAGCTACGCGGGCGCCGCGGACAAGAAGGGTGTCCCGCAGATCTTCGCCGACGAGGCCCCCCTGGACGGCGACGCCAAATACTACGACCTGCGTGTGACCTCGGCGTCGGTCGACGACTACACGATCCAGGCCCAGCCCAAGAATCATCAGGCCGACGACGGCGTCCTGCAGCTCGAGGCCGACGGCACGCGCCGCTGGGACCGCGACGACGACGGCAGCTTCGGCACGGACGAGAACTGCTGGAAGCGCACATGCTGAATCCGGCCCGACAAGCCAGGGGGTTCACCCTGCTAGAGCTCCTGATAGGACTGTCGGTGGCTGCCATCCTGGTCACCCTGGCGGTGCCCGGCATGACCCGGCTGATGCGGGAGAGCCAGGCCGGCGCCGCCGTCAACGACCTGGTCTACGCCCTGCGACTGGCCCGCAACGAGGCGGTGACGCGCAAGCTGCCCGTTGCCGTCTGCGCCAGCGCGGACGCCGAGAAATGCGCGGGCGACAACGACTGGCACGAGGGCCTGCTGGTGTTCACCGATCCCGACGAGGACGGCGATTGCCAGGACGACGGCAGCGGCGACTGCAAGGGCGGGGGAACCATCCTGCACCGAGCGGAGGGTGCCGACGCCGACCTGGAGCTATCGGCCAACGGCAATCCCAAAGGCGGCGTCGTGATCTACGATTCCCATGGTTTTGCCACGGGCTATCAAAGTACCTTCACTCTCTGCGATGGTAGCGGCGAGGTGGAGCGGCGCGGATTCACCTTGAACATGAGCGGACGCGTGAGCAAGGATGCGACAAGTCTCGGCAAGTGCGGCTAACCCCGGCTTCAGTCGTCGTCGACCGCGAGCGGTGCGAACCAGTCGTGGGGATTGGGCACCAGCCAGGTGCCGTGGCGGTCACGCTCGATGTCGCGGGCGCGCAACCAGGCCACGGCGTCCTGGGGGCGGGGACCCGGCCGGCCCCAGGTCACGGTGCCGCCGGGACCGGGCCGGAAGGCGCGGTCGTCGCCGCAGCCGTACTGCAGGCGCAGCCTGTCGCCGGCGGCGATACCGTGGCCAGGCGGCGCGGTCATGACCTCGGCGATGTCGTACCAGGCCTCGCAGCGTCCGCCGCCGCCGAAGAAACGCAGTGTGCGGGAGAAACCGCCCTCGGCGGTGCCCTGATAGACCAGGGTCAGCCGCAGATCGACGTCCGCCCGGTAGCTATCGTCCGCCGGCGCGGGCGCGACATCGTCCCCGTTCGCGGCGATTACGGCCCCGGCTATCAGGAAATGCGCGAAGAGGGCGATAACAATACGCATAACCGGGATTGTACCCGCTGACGGCCGTGACGCCAGCGGCGTGCCGGTTCCGTTAGAATGTATTCATACCGCCGCGCCGTGGGCCCGCGGGGCCACACGGGCGCGGACCAGAACGCAGGAATGTACGCATGATCCGATTGCTTTTGGTTGACGATCACCACCTGGTGCGCAGCGGCCTGAAACGGCTGCTGGACGAGGAGGACGATCTCGAGGTCGTGGCCGAGGCCGCGAGCGGCGAGGACGCCCTTCGCCTGGTGCGTGAACTGGAGCCGGACGTGGTCCTCATGGATGTGAACATGCCCGGCATGGGCGGTCTCGAAGCCACCCGGCGCCTGCTCAGCGCGCATCGCAACGTCAAGGTCATCGCGGTGTCCATGTACGACGAGGAGCCGTACCCGAGCCGTCTCCTGGAGGCCGGCGCCGCGGGTTACCTGTCCAAGGACAGCGCCGCCGAGGAAGTCGTGGCCGCGGTCCACCAGGTCGCTGCCGGCAAGAGCTTCGTGGCGCCGAGCATTGCCAGCCGCCTGGCGGTCTCGCTGATCAAGGGCAGCGGCGGCTCGCCGTTCGACCAGCTTTCCCAGCGCGAGATGCAGGTGGCCCTGATGGTCACGCAGGGGCAGGGCACGCAGGCGATCTCCGATACCCTGTGCCTGTCGCCCAAGACCGTCAGCACCTACCGCTACCGCGTTTTCGAGAAGCTGGACGTGCACAACGACGTCGAGCTGACCCGCTTGGCCATGCGATACGGTCTCCTGGAGGAACGTCACCGGGAAACCGGATGACCTGTACGCGTTGTCCGCGTCTGGTCGAGTTGCGGCAACGGGTCCGACGGGACTTCCCGGACTACCACGCCGCGCCGGTGCCGTCCTTCGGCCCCGGCGACGCCGGCCTGCTGGTGGTCGGTCTGGCGCCCGGCATGCACGGTGCCAACGCCACCGGCCGCCCCTTCACCGGTGACTATGCCGGCGAATTGCTGTACGCGACCCTGCATCGCTTCGGCTTCGCCTCGGCGCCCGTCTCGCGGCACGCGGACGACGGGCTCCGGCTGCACGACTGCCGCATCACCAACGCCGTGCGCTGCCTGCCGCCGGCGAACAAGCCCACGGGCGCCGAGGTCAACGAGTGCAACGGCTTCCTGCGCGAGGAACTGGCCGCGCCGCGGGTGATCCTGGCCCTCGGCGGTGTCGCGCACCGGGCCACGGTCAAGGCCCTCGGCCTGCGCCAGCGCGACTGGCCCTTCGGCCATGCCGCCGAGCATCCGCTGGCCGATGGCCGCACGCTGCTGGACAGCTATCATTGCAGCCGCTACAACACCCAGACCCGGCGGTTGACGCCCGCCATGTTCGAGCGGGTCTTCGAGCGCGCGCGGAGCCTGCTCGCCGCTTGAGCGCGGTCCGCACGGGCCGTCCCGACACCGATCGTCCGCTATGACGAGCAACGAGTTCGATCCCAGGGCCTATATCCGGCAGCTCACCTCGCGGCCGGGTGTGTACCGCATGCTCGACGCCGCCGGCGACGTGCTCTACGTGGGCAAGGCGAAGAACCTGAAGAAGCGGGTCTCCAGCTACTTCCTGCGCGCCAGCGGCGATCCCAAGACCGAGGCCATGGTCGACCAGATCGCCGGCATCGAGGTCTCGGTGACCCAGACCGAGGACGAAGCCCTGGTCCTGGAATCGACGCTGATCAAGAAGCTGCGGCCCCGCTACAACGTCTATCTGCGCGACGACAAGAGTTATCCCTACCTGTTCCTTTCCGGCGACCACGACTATCCGCGCGTGGGCTATCATCGGGGTGCGCGCAAGCGCCCGGGCCGCTATTTCGGGCCGTTCCCCAGCGTGGGCGCGGTGCGCCAGACGCAGAACGCTATCCACAAGCTGTTCCGGTTGCGCAACTGCGACGACAGCTATTTCGCCAACCGTTCGCGTCCCTGCCTGCAGTACCAGATCAAGCGCTGCTCGGCGCCCTGCGTGGGTTACATCAGCCGCGAGGACTATGCCCGCGACGTGGCCGACGCGGTGGACCTTCTCGAAGGCCGTAACGAACGCCTGGTCGATCGTCTGGTCCGGGAGATGGAGGCGGCGGCCGGGCGCCTGGAATTCGAGCAGGCGGCCCGCATCCGCGAGAAGATCGCCGCGGTGCGCCGCCTGCAGGAGCAGACGCAGGCCAGCGGCGGCCGCGCGGATTGCGACATCGTCTGCGGCACGGTCACGGGCGGTGCGGCGGCGGTGGTCGTGATCTCGGTTCGGGGCGGCATGCACCTGGGGCATCGCAGCTACTTCCCGACGATGCCGCCGGGCACCGGCGAGGCGGAGTTGATCGAGGCCTTCCTGGGCCAGTACTACCTGGAGCGCAAGCCGCCCGCCGAGGTGGTCGTCGACCCCGAGCCGGCGGAGCGGGAATGGCTGGCCGAGAGCCTGGCGCGGCGTGCGGGGCGGCGGGTCGCACTCAAGCATCGGGTGCGCGGCTACCGCGCGCAGTGGCTGGAGAACGCCCGCGCCACCCTGCGCCAGTCCCTGGATTCGCATCTGGCCAGCCGCGCGGGGGTCGAATCCCGGCTGTCGGACCTGCAGAAGGCGCTCGATCTGCCGGCACCGCCCATGCGCATGGAATGCTTCGATATCAGCCATACCCGCGGCGAGCGGCCGGTGGCTTCCTGCGTGGTGTTCCAGGGCGGCGCCGCGCACAAGAGCGATTATCGTCGCTTCAACATCGAGGGTATCGAGCCCGGCGACGACTACGCGGCCATCGCCCAGGCCCTGGCGCGGCGTTTCAAGCGGGTGCGGCGCGGCGAGGTGCCCTTGCCGGACCTGCTGTTGATCGACGGCGGCCGTGGCCAGCTCGGCGCGGCCCTCGAGGTCCTGCGCGAACTGGGGGTGGCGGACGTGCCGGTGGTGGGCGTGGCCAAGGGCGCGAGCCGCAAACCCGGACAGGAACAGTTGTTTTTGCCGGGGCGGCGGTCGCCGCTTATACTGCCGCCCGACTCGGGGGCGCTGCATCTCATCCAGCAGATTCGCGACGAAGCCCACCGTTTCGCGATCGGCGGCCATCGCGGGCGTCGCGCCAAGGCACGCAGCGGTTCGCTGCTGGACGAGATCGACGGCCTGGGGCCGGTCCGGCGCAAGCGGCTGCTCCGCGCCTTCGGCGGCGCCCGGCAGGTGGCCCGGGCCGGCGTGCGGGATCTAGCCCGCGTGGAGGGGATCAGCGCCGAGATGGCGCAACGGATCTACGATCATTTCCACGAGCGGGCCTGACCGGTGCCGTCCCGGCGGGCCGGGACATTTCCTGGGAAGGGACCGCAAAGCGATGCAACTGAACCTGCCGACCTGGTTGACCCTGTTCCGCCTGGTGCTGGTGCCCCTGCTGGTCCTGCTCCTGATGATGCCGTTCTTCCCGGGACAGAATATCCTCTCCACCGCGATCTTCGGGCTGGCGCTGGCGACCGACTGGCTGGACGGCTGGCTCGCGCGCCGCTGGGGCCAGACGTCCGGGTTCGGCGCCTTCCTCGATCCGGTGGCGGACAAGCTGATCGTCTGCGCGGTCCTGGTGCTCCTGGTCTACCGCGACCCGCATATCGTCGTGGCCCTGCCGGCCACGCTGATCATCGGCCGCGAGATCGCGGTATCCGCGTTGCGCGAATGGATGGCCGAGATCGGCCAGCGCGGTCTGGTGGCCGTGGGGGCCGCGGGCAAATACAAGACCAGCATCCAGATGATCGCCATCCTGGTGATGCTCTATGCGCTGCCCACCCAGGGACGGTTGTACGGCTTCGGGGTGACGCTGCTGGCGATCGCGGCGGTCCTGACGGTCTGGTCCATGGTCATGTACCTGCGCGCGGCCTGGCCGTTGCTGCGGGGCGGAGGCCCCGGCGGGGGCGGGCCGCCTTGACAGAGCGCGGGCGGCGCCTACAATACGCACCTGCCGAGCGGGAATAGCTCAGTGGTAGAGCACAACCTTGCCAAGGTTGGGGTCGCGAGTTCGAATCTCGTTTCCCGCTCCAAATTCGGATCGTCAAGCAGCGCCGGAGCTGGTATCCGGTCTGCGCGAAACCTCGGTCGCCGGCACGGTCGAGGTTTTTTTCGTTCCGGGCCCGGTGGCAGAGTGGTGATGCAGCGGCCTGCAAAGCCGCGTACGTCGGTTCGATTCCGGCCCGGGCCTCCATTCTTTCTTTGCCGCTCCCGATTTCTAGAGTCCCGCCCGACGTAGTATGATCACCGCTCCATCCGTGCCCGGGTGGTGGAATTGGTAGACACTGGGGACTTGAGTTCTTTGAGCACTCAGACCGGAAACGGCTGATGTGAATGGAGTCAAATTCGGGGGAACCTCAGCACTCAGGGTGGTGGCAATCCCGAGCTAAGCGCCGACGTGCCGTTTTCTGTTTCGATAAGTGGGGGTCAGGGCGTGGCAATTGGGACACAGGAGGCGCAGGTTCGCGAGCCTGTTGTCCTTGTTGTCCCCGTTGATGTGGTCGAGTTCCAATGGCATGGGGAAACCAAGCCATTCGGTTCTCTCGCATCTCGAGCACCGTTGCTCGAACAGACCCTCCCGCAATAGGCGGTTACGCAGTTTGTGGGACTGGATCGGTACCTGGTTGCTCAGGTAGGCGTCGATTGGCCGCTTGGGCGGCAACCTTCGGCCTCGATTCCAGGCCCGGCCCGTGAAGTGTGATGTGTCCAGGCGAAAGTGTGCGATAGCCTTGCGCAGCACATCATAGTTGCCTCCGTAGGCGGCGACATCGAGCCTCTGGAGGACTTGCCGCATGGAGGTGGATCGTTCGACCGCTTCCCGCAGTTGGGCCTCGGAGTACTTGCGTAGCTTCATGCGTCGGCGAAAGTGTAGAGACTTGACGGCTCCTGCCTAAGCCGCGGTTCGCTGAGCGCCACGGTACGGCAAAGAGAAAGTCCAGACCACAAATGCGTCGTGCGCGACGCAGCGGCGAAAGCCGTAGAGGGTAAGAAAATCCCCTGGCCATAGGCCGTGCCGGTTCGAGTCCGGCCCCGGGCACCATCCGCGCGCCGCCGGTGCGCAGGTGGCGGGTTTCGTGTTTCAGGTTTCGTGATCAGAAAGATGCACCGCTAGTGACCGAGCCGACTTCCAACACGAAACATGCAACACGAAACAGCGACGTGCTCCTGCACATCGAATCCCTGTCCTGCCGCCGCGGCGAGCGCCTCCTGTTCCGTGGCCTCGACCTGACCCTGGCCGCGGGCGAGGCGGTCCAGGTCGCCGGCGCCAACGGTCGCGGCAAGACCACGCTGTTGCGCACCGTATGCGGTCTCCAGCGGCCCGAAACGGGCGCGGTCCACTGGCGTGGCCGCGACATCCGCCGCGATCCGGATGCCTTCGCCGGCAATTGCCTTTACCTGGCCCACGAGAACGCCCTGAATCCCGACCTGACCGCGCGCGAGAACCTCGCCGCCCTGACACGGGTGATGGGCGACAGGTCGGACGCGGCGGCGATCGACCGGGCCCTGGCCGACATGGGCGCCGACGCCTGGGCGGACCTGCCTTGCCGCAGCCTGTCCGCCGGACAGCGTCGGCGCAGCGCGCTGGCCCGGCTGCGGCTGTCGCGCGCGCCCCTGTGGCTGCTCGACGAGCCGGCGGCCGCCCTGGATACCGATGCCCGCGGTCTGCTCGCGGATTGCATCGGCGATCACGTCGGCGCCGGCGGCACCGTGCTGTTCACCACGCACGAGCCCCTGACCCTGCCGGGGATCGGGCTGCGTATCGTGGAGTTGCCGGCGTGAGCGGGTTCTGGGCGCTGCTCAAGCGCGATCTGTTGCTGTTGCTGCGGCAACGCGGCGAGGTCATGCACCACGTGTTGTTCTTCCTGCTCGTGGTCTGCCTGTTTCCGCTCGGCACGCGGCCGGCGCCGGATCTGTTGCTGGCGGTGACGCCGGCGCTGCTCTGGGTGTCGGCGCTGCTGTCGGCGCTGCTGTCGCTGCAGCGTCTGTTCCGCCCGGACCTGGAGGACGGCACCCTCGAACAGCTCCTGATCTCGCCGCGGCCGCTCGCGGCCCTGGTGCTCGCCAAGGTGGGCGCCTACTGGCTCGGCAGCGGGCTCGTTTTCGTGCTCGTGGGGCCGCTGCTGGCGGTGCCGCTGGGCGTGCCCGCGGACGCGATTCCGGTTATCATGTTGACCCTGTTGTTGGGCACGCCGGTCCTGGGTCTGGTGGGCGCGATCGGAGTGGCATTGACCCTCGGGCTGCCGCGCGCCGGTCTGCTGCTCAGCCTGCTCATCTTCCCGCTGTACGTGCCGGTGCTGATCTTCGGCGCCGGTGCGATGCACGCGGCGATCACCGGCCTGCCCACGGCGGGGCCGCTCTATCTCCTGGCGGCGTTGCTGGTGCTGGCGCTGACGCTGGCGCCGCTGGCCGCGGCGGCCGCACTGCGGATCAGCCTGGAGTAGGGGCGCGGACGTTTCGCGGGACGAGCATAAATGCTACATATGTCACTTTTAGTCGCCGGGGTGCTCGACCGGCCGGCCGGCACGAGTCCGCAAAACCCATGATGCGCTGGTTCCATCAACTCGGCTCGCCCCCGCACTTCATGGCGATCAGTCGCCGGCTGGAGCCGTTCCTGGCGGTCCCCGCGGTGGCGCTGTGCCTGCTGGGCGCCTATGCCGGGCTGGTATGGGCGCCGGCCGACTATCAGCAGGGCGACGCCTTCCGGATCATCTACATCCACGTGCCGGCCGCCTGGCTGTCGCTGTTCGTGTATACCTCCATGGCGGTGGCGGGCGCGATCGCCCTGATCTGGCGCATGAAGCTGGCCGAGATTTACGTGGTCACGGCCGCCTCCCTGGGCGCCAGCTTCACCTTCCTGGCACTGGTCACCGGCTCGGTCTGGGGCAAGCCCATGTGGGGTACCTGGTGGGTCTGGGATGCGCGCCTGACTTCCGAGCTGATCCTGTTGTTCCTCTATCTGGGCGTGATTGCGCTCAACAACGCGATCGAGCAGCCCCGCAGCGCGGCGCGAGCCTGCTCGTTGCTGGCGCTGGTGGGCGTGGTGAACGTCCCCATCATCCATTACTCGGTGGAGTGGTGGAACACGCTGCACCAGGGGCCGACGGTGACGCGCTTCGACAAGCCGGCGATGGAATGGTCGATGCTGTGGCCGCTGTTGACCGTGGCCTTGGGCGCCACGCTGCTGTTCGGCTGGTTGGTACTGGTCCGCATGCGCGCCGAACTGCTCTGGCGCGAGCGCCGCAGCCGCTGGGTCCGGCGCTACCTGGCGGGCGAGGAGGCAGGCAATGGCTGAATTCTGGGATATGGGCGGCTACGGGGCCTACGTCTGGTCCAGCTACGGCATCGCCCTCGTAATATTGTTATTGAACACGGTCGAACCCTACTGGCGGCTGCGGCGAACCGAGCGCCGCATCGCGCGAGAGACGGCCCGGGAGGACACATGACGCCCACGCGTCGCCGACGCCTGATGCTGGTGGGGCTGCTGCTGGTCGGCCTGAGTGCCGCCACCGCCCTGATGCTCACGGCCTTCAGCGAGAACTTGCTGTATTTCTACGCCCCCAGCGAGGTGGCCGCGGGCGAGGTGCCGCCCGATACCCGCTTCCGCGTGGGCGGCATCGTCAAGTCCGGCAGCGTCAGCCGCGCGGAGGACGGCCTGACCGTACGCTTCGTGCTCGAGGATTGCACCGCGGGCGTGCCGGTGCGCTACAAGGGCATCCTGCCCGACCTGTTCCGCGAGGGACAGGGGATCGTCGCCTACGGACGACTCGACGGCGAGGGCCGCTTTATCGCCGACGAGGTCCTGGCCAAGCACGACGAGAACTACATGCCCAAGGAGGTCGCCGACTCGTTGCAGACCGAGGACGGCCAGTCCTGCATGCCCGCGGGAATGGGCACGATGTGATCCCCGCGCCGGGGCGGCGGACGCCGGCCCCGGCCCTGCGGCCACGCGCTGGCATCGTACTTGCCTGACGGTATCCGGCGGCCGGAGCGGCGGCGCCCCGCCGGCGCCGCGTTGCCCGGTCCGCCGCGGGCCGGAGCGATGCGATGTCCGATCCATGCCGGGGCGGAGCCGCACGGCTTGCGCCAACATGGTGCGCCCGGCGGAGCCCGGCTGCCGTCGGACGGCCTACGGCGCGGGGCGCGGGAAAGGCCGCGACCGGTCCGGCTGGCGGTCGGGCCCTTTGGTATGCTGGTTTCGGCGCCCGCGGGCGCGGCATGACGGGAGGTCGCGGCGCCAGCGGAAACGGCCGCCGCGGCCCGACAATCCGCCGGCCGGTGCCCGGTAGGGCGTCGAGCCTCCGGACGCGCTCGGACAGGGCGCCCGGCGGCGGTTGCCGGCGTCGCCGAAAGCGATTAACGTCGCCGCGGCCGACGGCGGCATGGGCCGACCGAATGGATTTGGGGAGAAGCGACCACGATGAGCGTTGACACGCGACTGCAGTTCGATCGTCTGCCGGCCGTGGCGCCGGCGTACGTACGCGCGCTGATCAAGCGCGGCGGCCGGCTGCCCGAGGGCGGCACCATCCCGGATATCGAGGCGGAGGTCGGCGGTGTGACCGCGGACCCGGCGAACCTAGCAGAGTACCGTCGGGTCTGCGGCTTCGCGCAGGGTGATGCGTTGCCCGTCACCTATCCGCACATCCTGGCCTTTCCGATGCACATGGCGGTGCTCACGCACGGGCGGTTCCCGCTCAAGCTGCTGGGCCTGGTGCACATGCGCAACGCGATCACCCAGTACCGCCGTATCGGCGCTGACGAGCGCCTGGATCTGAATGTCGCCGTCGGCGGTCATCGCCAGGTACACAACGGCATCGAGTTCGACCTCGTCACGCGGGTGCGCGACGAGCGCGGCGAGTTGGCCTGGGAATCGGCCAGCACCATGCTGTCGCGCGGCGGCGGTACCGGCAAGCGCCGCAAGAAGGGCGGCGATGACGAATCCGCCGTCGAGAATGCCCGTTACGCCACCTGGGAGGCGCCGGCGGATATCGGACGGCGCTACGCCCACGCGGCCGGCGACTACAATCCCATCCACCTGTCGGCGTTGTCGGCGAAACTGTTCGGCTTCCCGCGCGCGATCGCGCACGGCATGTGGTCCAAGGCGCGCACCGCCGCCGAGATCGAGGACGAGCTGAATTCGGATGCCTACCGCCTGGAGGTGGCCTTCCGCCGACCGGTCCTGTTGCCGGGATCGCTGATGCTCAAGTATCGCCCGGGCGGGGAGGGCATCCCGTTCGTCCTGACGGACCCGGACGGCAACACGACACATATGCAGGGCGCCGCCACCTACCTGTGACGGCCCCCGGGGGGATCGTTTTTCCCACTCCGGTTTGAAATCGAAAGGACGGATCATGCGGATACGCAAAGCGGTATTCCCGGTGGCGGGCCTCGGGACCCGTTTCCTCCCGGCCACGAAGGCCAGCGCCAAGGAAATCCTGCCGGTGGTCGACAAGCCCCTGGTGCAGTACGCCGTGAAGGAGGCGATCGCGGCGGGCGCCGAGGAGATGGTGTTCATCACGAGCCATACCAAGAACTCGATCATGGATCACTTCGATCGGGACTATGAGCTGGAGGCCACCCTGGAGCGCAAGGGCAAGGAGGAATTGCTCAACGCCGTGCGCGACGTCCTGCCCCCCGGCATCACCTGCGTCTATATCCGCCAGCCCGAGGCCCTGGGCCTCGGCCATGCCATCTCCTGCGCCCTGCCCGCGGTGGGCGACCAGGATTTCGCCGTGCTCCTCGCCGACGACCTGATCGCCGGCAGCTTCCAGCCCTGCCTGGCGCAGATGCAGCGGGTCTACCAGGAATACGGCGCCAGCGTCCTGGCGGTGCAGCGGGTGCCGCCGGAGGAGACGCACAAGTACGGCATCGTCGAGGTCGAGCCGATCGGTCCGGGTCTGTCCGAGATCAAGAATATCGTCGAGAAGCCCGATCCGGACAAGGCGCCGTCCAACCTGGCGGTGGTCGGTCGCTACATCCTCACCCCGCGCATCTTCAAGCTCCTGGATCGCACCAACCCGGGCGCCGGCGGCGAGATCCAGCTCACCGACGCGATCGAGGCGCTGATGGGCGAGCAGACCGTCCTGGCCTACGAGTTCGAGGGCACCCGCTACGACTGCGGCAGCAAGTTCGGCTACCTCAAGGCGAACGTCGAGATGGGTCTGCAGCACCCCGAGATCGGCGCGGAGTTCCGCGATTACCTCGCGGAACTGACCCACGACTGGGAAGCGGGCGGGGCGGCGGCCTCCGCGAAGTCGGAAAAGGCCGGCTGAATTGTCCTACAATTGTCGAGACATGCGCCCCGGATTTGTTATCATTCAAGACGAGCGGCGCAACCCGGACCCGTGGTGGCGTCAAACGAACGGGGCGTATGTCCCACTGACATGGCCAAACATCGATGAAGAGTGAACTCAACGAGAAGTTCCTCGCGAATTCCCCGCTTTTCGGCGCCAACGGCGCATACATCGAAGCCTACTACGAGCAGTACCTGAAGGATCCGGAGTCCGTCGAGCCGAGCTGGCGCGACTACTTCCGCAAGCTCAACGGCGACGGCAGCGCGCAGGACATCGCGCACAGCCCGATCCGGGACTCCTTCGTCGACCATTCCGCCAGCGCCGGCCAGGGCGCCCGACCGCGCACCGGCATGGCGCCCGAGGCGGCCCAGAAACAGGCCGGCGTGCTGCGCCTGATCAACTACTACCGGGTGCGTGGCCACCAGGCCGCCGACCTCGACCCGCTGGGCCTGTACCAGCCGCCGCCCGTGCCCGACCTGGACCCGGCCTTCCACGGGCTCGGCGAGGCCGACATGGACACGGTGTTCAACACCGGCTCCCTGTTCGCCGAGGACGAGCTGCCGCTGCGCGACATCATCGATATCTGCAAGCGGGTGTACACCAGCACCATCGGTGCCGAGTACATGTACATCACGGACACCCGCCAGAAGCGCTGGATCCAGCAGCGGCTGGAGGCGAGCGTCGGCCAGCCGCGCCTGGACGACAAGGCCAAGATCGAGGTGCTGCGGCAGCTCACCGCGGCCGAGGGCATCGAACGCTACCTGCACACCAAGTACGTCGGCCAGAAGCGCTTCTCCCTGGAGGGCGCCGACAGCATGATCCCGCTGATCGACGAGATCATCCGCACCGGCGCCCGCCACCGCATGGACGAGATCGTGATCGGCATGGCCCACCGCGGCCGCCTCAACGTCCTGGTCAACATCCTGGGCAAGTCGCCGCAGGAACTGTTCGCCGAGTTCGAGGGCAAGTACAACCTGGACGAGCTGGATATGTCCGGCGACGTCAAGTACCACCTCGGCTTTTCCACCGACATCGAGATCGAGGACGAGCGCGTGCACTTGGTGCTGGCGTTCAACCCCTCGCACCTGGAGGCGGTCAACCCCGTGGTCCAGGGTTCGGTCAAGGCGCGCCAGGAGCGGCGGCGCGACGTCAACGGCGACAGCGTGCTGCCGCTGCTGATCCACGGCGACGCCTCGTTCGCCGGCCAGGGCGTGGTCATGGAGACCCTGCAACTCGCCGAGGCCCGCGGCTACTCGACCGGCGGCACGGTGCATCTGATCGTGAACAACCAGCTCGGGTTCACCATGCAGAACCCGATCACCGCCGAGATAGGCGAGTTCTCGCGTACCTCGCAGTACTGCACCGACATCGCCAAGATGCTCGAGGCACCGGTGTTTCACGTGAACGCCGACGACCCCGAGGCGGTGGTGTTCGTCAGCCGTCTGGCGATGGATTTCCGCGCCACCTTCGACAAGGACGTGTTCATCGACCTGATCTGCTACCGCCGCCACGGCCACAACGAGGCCGACGAGCCCGCGGTCACGCAGCCGTTGATGTACCGCAAGGTGCGGGAGCTGGCCACGACCCGCGCGCAGTACGCCGAGCGCCTGATCAAGGAGGGCGTGGTCGACAAGGACGAGCCCCAGAAACTGGCCGACGCCTACCGCGACGGCCTCGACGAAGGCAAGAACATCGCCCGCACCACGCTGGGCATGGTGGGCAACGAGCACACGGTGGACTGGGCCCGCTATACGCGTCAGCACTGGTCCGAGGGTGTGGATACCACGGTGCCCCTCAAGACCATCCGCCGCCTGTCCGAGGATCTGCTGACCATCCCGGACGGCTTCGAGCTGCACAAGCGCGTGCAGCGGATCGTCAACGACCGCGCCAAGATGGCCGCGGGCGCGATCCCGATCGACTGGGGCTTCGCCGAGACCATGGCCTACGCCAGCCTGCTCGACGACGGCTTCAGCGTGCGCCTGTCCGGCCAGGATTCGGGCCGCGGCACCTTCTTCCATCGCCACGCGGTCCTGCACAACCAGCAGAACGGCGAACCCTACGTGCCGCTGACGAACATCGGCAGCGATCGCGTGCGCTTCACCGTGAACGACACGCTGCTCTCCGAGGAAGGCGTGCTGGGCTTCGAGTACGGTTACGCCACCGCCGATCCCGAAGTGCTGGTGATCTGGGAGGCGCAGTTCGGCGACTTCGTCAACGGCGCCCAGGTCATCATCGATCAGTTCATCGCCAGCGGTCGCGCCAAGTGGGGCCGGCTGTGCGGGCTGACCATGTTCCTGCCGCACGGCTACGAGGGCCAGGGTCCCGAGCATTCCTCGGCGCGTCTGGAGCGCTTCCTGCAACTGTGCGCGGAGCGCCACATGCAGGTCGTGGTGCCGTCGACCCCGGCCCAGTGGTTCCACCTCCTGCGCCAGCAGATGATCCGCGACCTGCGCATGCCGCTGGTGGTGCTCACGCCCAAGAGCCTGTTGCGGCACCGGCTGTCGGTGTCCTCGCTGGAAGACCTGGCACAGGGGCGTTTCCGCTTCCTGATCGACGAGCCGGAGGACATCGACGACGAGGCGATTACCCGGGTCGTGTTCTGCAGCGGCAAGGTCTACTACGACCTGTACCAGGCGCGCGCCGACCGCGAGCTGAATCATGTCGCGCTGGTCCGGATCGAGCAGCTCTATCCGTTCCCGGCGGACGAGTACGCCGCGACGCTGGCGCGCTATCCGAACGCCACCGAGGTGGTGTGGTGCCAGGAAGAGCCCGAGAACCAGGGCGCCTGGTACCAGATCAAGCACCGCCTGCAGGTGCCGCTGAGCGACGACCACACGCTGCTTTACGCCACGCGGCCGGGCGCGGCCACCACGGCCGTCGGCTATCACAAGCTGCACGTGAAGCAGCAGGAAGAAGTCGTGGAGGCCGGCCTGACCGGCGGCCTGGAGCTGATCGAGAAGGGCAGCGACCGGGCGCGCGGCGGCGGCAACAAGACCAAGTCGCGTCGCGGCAAGCGGCGCAAGTGAATTCACGCGGGGCGTCCGCCCCGAGACGAGACCGAACAACCAGGACGAGAGCATGGCCATAGAAGTCAAAGTCCCCGAGCTACCCGAGTCCGTGGCCGAGGCCACCGTCGGCGAGTGGCAGAAAAACAAGGGCGATCGCGTCGAGCGCGACGAGAATCTGGTGGACCTGGAGACCGACAAGGTCATGCTGGAGGTGCCGGCGACCGCCGCCGGCGTGCTCAAGGAGATCAAGGTCCAGGCCGGCGACACCGTGACCGCCGGCGATGTCATCGCCATCCTTGAGGAAGGCGAGGGCGGCGGCGAGCCCGAGTCGGGCGGCGACGAGAGTACCGCCGTCGGCGAGAGCGGCGGCAAGGCCGAGTCCGAACCCGCCGGGGCCGAGACCGAGGAAGCGGGCGGCGAGGCGCCGGCCGCGAGCCCGGCGGCGCGCAAGCTGATGGACGAACACGACCTGAAGGCGGCGGACGTGAAGGGCACCGGCAAGGACGGGCGCATCACCAAGGCCGACGTGCAACAGGCCGTCGAGTCCGGAGGCGACGCCGCCAAGGCGGCGCCCGCCGGGGACGAGACGAAACCCGAGCCGGCACCCGAGAGCACGGCCAAGTCCGAGGCCGCCATATCGCCCGAGTCGGCCGACCGGGAAGCCCTGTCGGGCGCCGAGGGCGAGCGCGTCGAGCAGCGCGTGCCGATGACCCGTATCCGTGCCCGCATCGCCGAGCGCCTGCTGGAGGCGACCCAGAGCACGGCGATGCTCACGACCTTCAACGAGATCGACATGCAGGCCCTGTACGACGTGCGGGACCGTTACAAGGATCGCTTCGAGAAGAAGCACGACGTTCGCCTTGGTTTCATGTCGTTCTTCGTCAAGGCCGCGGTCGAGGCGCTGAAGCGCTATCCCGTGGTCAACGCCTCCATCGACGCCGGCGACATCGTCTACCACGGGTACTACGACATCGGCATCGCCGTGTCCTCGCCGCGCGGCCTGCTGGTGCCGATCCTGCGCGACGCCGACCAGATGAGCTACGCCGACGTGGAGTCCACCATCCGCGACCTGGGCAAGCGCGCCCAGGAGAGCAAGATCACCATGGACGAGCTCACCGGCGGCACGTTCACCATCACCAACGGCGGCGTGTTCGGGTCGCTGCTGTCCACGCCCATCCTCAATCCGCCGCAGAGCGCGATCCTGGGCATGCACGCGGTCAACGAGCGGCCGGTGGTGGTCGACGGCGAGATCAAGATCCGCCCGATCATGATGGTGGCCCTGTCCTACGACCACCGCCTGATCGACGGTCGCGACGCGGTGCTCTTCCTGCGTACCATCAAGGAAATGATCGAGGACCCGGCCCGCGTGCTGCTCCAGATTTGAGTTTTAACCACAGAGTCACAGAGCGCACAGAGAATTTTAAGTTACATTAAGAAAAATAAATAACTTATTAATTTTTATAGCCTCTGTGTCCTCTGTGTCTCTGTGGTTAAGCAATCAAAAGAGACCAACCTATGAGTGACAAGTACGACGTATTGGTGATCGGCGGCGGGCCCGCGGGCTACGTGGCCGCCATCCGTGCCGCCCAGCTCGGCATGCAGGTGGCCTGCATCGACAAGTGGCTGGACCCGGACGACAAGCCGTCCCTGGGCGGCACCTGCCTCAACGTCGGCTGCATTCCCTCCAAGGCCCTGCTGGAGTCCTCGGAGATTTTCCACCGGGCGCAGCACGAGTACGCCGAGCACGGCGTCGAGATCGGCGACCTGGGCATCGACGTGCCGCGCATGCAGAAGCGCAAGGCCAAGATCACCGGCGAGCTGACCGGCGGCATCGCGTCCCTGTTCAAGGCCAACGGTATCGAGTGGCTGCAGGGGCACGGGCAGGTCCAGGACAGCGGCAAGGTCGCCTTCAAGCCCCACAAGGGCGGCAAGAAGCAGACCCTGGAGGCGGACAACATCGTCATCGCCAGCGGTTCCGAGCCGGTCGCCCTGGACATCGCGCCTTTCGACGGCGAATACATCGTGGATTCCTCCGGCGCGCTGGCCTTCGACGAGGTGCCCGGGCGCCTGGGCATCATCGGCGCCGGCTACATCGGCGTGGAGCTGGGCAGCGTCTGGTCGCGTCTCGGCAGCGAGACGGTGCTGCTGGAGGCGGTCGAGGACTTCCTGCCGATCGCCGACCGCCAGATCGCGCGCGAGGCCCTCAAGCAGTTCCGCAAGCAGGACCTGGATATCCGCCTCGGCGCGCGCGTGCTCAGCGCCAAGACCAAGGGCCGCGGCAAGAACAAGACCGTGGTGGTCGAGTACGAGGAAGGCCAGGACAAGCAGACCGCCGAGTTCGACCGGCTGATCGTGGCGGTCGGCCGCCGTCCCTGCACCGACGGGCTGCTGGCCAGCGGCGCCCGCGTGGAACTGGACGACAAGGGCTTCATCTCGGTCAACGACGCCTTCCGCACGAGCCTGCCGGGCGTGTACGCCATCGGCGACGTGATCGGCGGCCCCATGCTCGCCCACAAGGGCATGGAGGAGGGCAGCGTGCTGGCCGAGATACTCGCCGGCCAGAAGCCCCACATCAACTACCTGACCGTGCCCTCGGTGGTCTACACCGCGCCGGAAATCGCCTGGGTCGGCAAGACCGAGGAGCAGGTCAAGTCGGAGGGCACGCCCTATCGCACCGGCACCATCCCGTTCGCCGCGAACGGCCGCGCCAAGGCGCTGGGGCAGCAGGCCGGCATGGTCAAGCTGATCGCCCACGAGGAGACCGACGAGATCCTGGGCGCGCACATGCTGGGGCCGTTCGTGTCCGAGTTGATCCAGGAGATGGTGGTGGCCATGGAGTTCCGCGCCTCCAGCGAAGACATCGCCCGCATCATCCACGGGCATCCGACGCTGTCGGAGACCGTGCACGAGGCCGCGCTGGCGGTCGACGAGCGACCCATCCACGTCGCCATGCGGCGCCGACGGAAGGCGAAGTCCTGAGCCGGGGTCCGGCCGTGACCGCGACGACGGTCCAAAGCGGCGGTTTCGACTGGCACGGACACCGCCTGACCTACGAGATCTGGGGTGAGGACGGCACGCCGTGCCTGCTGATGCACGGCCTGTTGCTGGATTCCCTGATGAACCGCGACCTCGCCCGGCGCTTCGCGGGCGAGGGTTACCGCGTGATCCTGCTCGACCTGCTGGGCCATGGCGGCAGCGACAAGCCGGAGGATCCGCGCGAGCACCGCATCGATTTCCTGGCCGACCAGGCCGTGGCCTGCCTCGATCATCTCGGTATCGACAAGGCCCTGGTCGGCGGTTGCTCGTTGGGCGCCAATGCCGCCCTGCACGTCGGCGTGCTCGCGCCCGAGCGCTGTCACGCGCTGTTCCTGGAGATGCCGGTGATGGAATGGTCCGCCACCTTCGCGGGCGTGCTGTTCCTGCCGACGCTGTCGGCGGCCAACTACTTCGGCTGGCTGATGCGGCCGTTCGCGCGCGGCATCCGGCGTCTGCCCCGGCCGGACTGGGAGTCCGCGGCGAGCGTGCTCAATGCCCTCTCGACCGAGCCGGAGATGGTCAAGGCCGTGCTCCACGGCTACGTCGTCGGGCCGATCGTGCCCGCCGCCCGCGACCGCCGGAGCGTGCGCGTGCCGACCCTGATCATCGGTCACGGGCGCGATCCCCTCCACGAACAGCGCGACGCGCGCTCGCTGGCCTCGGAGATGCCGAACGCGCGCCTGCTGGAAGCCAATTCCATCCTCGAACTGCGCACCCGCCCGGAACGCCTCTGGCGCGGCATCCGGCCCTTCCTGGAGGAAGTCCGGCCGTCGCGCCCCGGCCGCAGCCGGAAAAAGAAACCACAGAGGCGCGCAGAGGCGCACAGAGATCAATAAGCCAATAAGCGTTTTCGGAGGGCCGGCTCATATCTCCGGACCCAATGCGCCCGGCCCGAATAACCACTGTCTTGCCTCCGTGCGCCTCTATGCGCCTCTGTGGTTAGAGTTCGGACCCCGAAAGACCGGCGGTTTCCGTTAGAATCTAGCCACACTCTCCACCGAAGACGTTCCCTATGGCCGGCCACAGCAAGTGGGCGAACATCCAGTACCGCAAGAGCGCCCAGGACAAGAAGCGCGCCAAGATATTCACCCGGTTGATCCGGGAGATCACGGTGGCCGCGCGCATGGGCGGGGGCGACCCGGACGCCAATCCCCGGCTGCGCCTGGCGATCGACAAGGCGCTGTCCAACAACATGCCCAAGGACAACATCGAGCGCGCCATCAAGCGCGGCTCGGGCGACGCCGAGGGCGAGAGCTACGAGGAGATCCGTTACGAGGGCTACGGGCCCGGCGGGGTGGCGATCATGGTCGACTGCATGACCGACAACCGCAACCGCACCGTCTCCGAGGTCCGGCACGCCTTCTCCAAGCACGGCGGCAACCTCGGCGCGGACGGGTCCGTGGGCTACCTGTTCGAGCGCAAGGGCGTGATCAGTTTCGGCCCGGATATCGACGACGAGCGGGTCCTGGAGATCGCCCTGGAGGCGGGCGCCGAGGATATGGCCGAGTACGACGACGGCTCCTTCGACGTGCTCACCGCCCCGGAGGACTTCAGCGACGTGCGCGCGGCCCTGGTCGAGGCCGGCTTCGAGCCCGCCCACGCCGATGTCACCATGCGGCCGGAGACCAATGCCGAGGTGGACGGCGACCACGCCGAGACCTGCCTCAAACTGCTCGACGCCCTGGAGGACCTGGACGACGTGCAGGACGTCTACTCCAACGCCGAGTTCCCGGAATCGGTCCTCGCGGCCGGATGAGCAATCTCGAGCGCCTCGGCATGTTCGACGGCAAGCAATTAACCACAGAGGCGCACAGAGGCGCACGGAGGTTTTTTGTTTATCGTGGCGGCAAAGGAGTCCATGGATCCCGGATAGCGCTGCCACGTTTCCGGGATGACAACAATCCATTTCCCTCTGTGCGCCTCTGTGCGCCTCTGTGGTTTTGTCCCGCGCTCGACAGGTCCGCAAAGTGAGCCGGATTCTCGGCATCGATCCCGGCTCCGTGATCACGGGCTATGGCGTGATCGAGACCGAGGGCGGGGCCAGCCTGTGCGAGGCCGGCTGCCTGCGGTTGCCGGACGCGCCGTTCCCGGAGCGGCTGGCGCGGATTTTCGACGGCCTGCGGGCCGTGATCCGGGAATGGTCGCCCGAGGAGATGGCCGTGGAGGACGTATTCGTATCGCGCAATCCCGCCAGCGCCCTGAAACTGGGGCAGGCGCGCGGTGCCGCAATCTGCGCCGGGGCGGCGGCGGGCCTGCCCATCGCCGAATACAGCCCGGCCAAGATCAAGCAGGCCATCGTCGGGCGTGGCGCCGCCGACAAGCGGCAGGTCCAGCACATGGTGCGCATGCTCCTGAACGTGCGCGAGCCCCTGCAGGCCGACGCCGCCGATGCCGTGGCCGTCGCGCTCTGCCATCTGCATCACCGGCAGACCGCCACGCGCATGGCGGCCCGCGGGGTGTCGTCGTGATCGGGCTGCTGCGCGGCGTGGTCGCCGACAAGCGGCCGCCATACCTGTTGCTGGACGTGGGCGGCGTCGGCTACGAGCTGGAGGCGCCGATGTCCACCTTCTTCGCGCTGCCGGCGGCGGGCGAGACCGCGACCCTGCACACCCATCTCGCGGTGCGCGAGGACGCGCTGTTGCTGTTCGGCTTCGCCACCCGCGCCGAGAAGGACCTGTTCCGCGACCTGATCAAGGTCAGCGGCGTGGGCGCCAAGATGGCCCTGACCATCCTCTCGGGTACCGGCGTGGACGAGTTCGTCACCACCGTCCAGGAGGGCGACGCCGACAAGCTGACCGGTCTGCCGGGCGTCGGCAAGAAGACCGCGGCCCGCCTAATCGTGGAGATGCGCGACCGCATCGGCGCGGCGCCTCCCGCCGCCGGCGGCGCCGCGCCGTCGGCGGGAGGCGGGCCCGCGGACGCGGTCGGCGAGGCCCACCGCGCCCTGACCGCGCTCGGCTACAAGCCCGCCGAGGCCACGCGCCTGCTCAAGGACCTCGACGAGCCCGACGGCGACAGTGAGAGCCTGATCCGCCAGGCCCTCAGGAAGGCCGTGCGGTGACGGGGGAGGAGCCGATGGAGCACGCATCCGACCGCGTGATCACCGCCCGGGCCGCGCCCGAGGAGGAGGCCTTCGACCGCGCCCTGCGGCCGCGCCGTCTGGCCGAGTACGTGGGCCAGGCGCCGGTGCGCGAGCAGCTCGATATCTTCGTCACCGCGGCGCGGCGGCGTGCCGAGGCCCTGGACCATGTCCTGATCTTCGGACCGCCCGGTCTCGGCAAGACCACGCTCGCGCACGTGATCGCCAACGAGATGGGGGTCAACCTGCGCCAGACCTCGGGCCCGGTGCTGGAGCGTCCGGGCGACCTGGCGGCGCTGCTCACCAATCTCGAACCCAATGATGTCCTGTTCGTGGACGAGATCCACCGCCTGAGCCCGGTGGTCGAGGAGGTGCTGTACCCGGCGCTGGAGGACTACCAGATCGACATCGTCATCGGCGAGGGGCCGGCGGCGCGCTCGATCAAGCTCGACCTGCCGCCGTTCACGCTGGTGGGCGCGACCACCCGGGCGGGATCGCTGACCTCGCCGCTGCGCGACCGCTTCGGCATCGTGCAGCGGCTGGAGTTCTACGACGAGGACGACCTGCGCTCGATCGTGACCCGCTCCGCGGGGATCATGGAGGTCGCCATCGACCGCGAGGGTAGCGCCGAGATCGCGCGCCGCTCGCGCGGGACCCCGCGCGTGGGCAACCGCCTGCTGCGCCGGGTGCGGGACTACGCCGAGGTCCGGGCGGACGGCCGCATCAGCGGCGAGGTGGCCGCCGCCGCCATGGACATGCTGGACGTGGACGAGCACGGTTTCGACGTGCTTGACCGCAAGCTGCTGCAGGCCCTGGTCACCAAGTTCGAGGGCGGCCCCACCGGCGTCGAGAGCCTGGCGGCGGCGGTTGGCGAGGCCCGCGAGACCCTGGAGGACGTGATCGAGCCCTACCTGATCCAGCAGGGCTTCATGATGCGGACCCCGCGCGGCCGCATGGCCACCGGCCGGGCCTTCACCTATTGCGGCCTGCCCGCGCCCCGGCGCGGCGATCCCGACGCGACGCCGGACCTGTTCCGCGACGACCGGTGACCCGCGCGGATGACGCTGCGCGGCCGCCACGGTAGACTCCTGCGCCGTGGATAACAGCACACTCAGCAACTTCCGCTGGCCCGTCCGGGTCTACTACGAGGACACCGACGCCACCGGCGTGGTCTACCACGCCAACTACCTCAAGTATTTCGAGCGCGGTCGCACGGAATGGCTGCGGTGCCTGGGCTTCGATCAGTACCAGCTCGCCGCGGAGGAGGGCGCCGCGTTCACGCTGGCGTCGACCGCGATCGACTACCTGGGGCCGGCACGGTTGGATGATCACCTGGAGGTCGTCACCACGGTCGCGGAACACTCGCGCGTGACCCTGGTCTTCAGTCAGACGATCGAGCGCGACGGCGAGTGTCTGACACGCGCGAGCTTCCGCGTCGTCTGCGTGGACGCCGAACGTTTCCGCCCGCGGCGTCTGCCGGCGGCGATCATCAAGGCATTGGAGGAAAGGACCGCATGAACCTCGGAACCGACATGTCGCTCTGGAGCCTGGTCAGCGAGGCCAGCCTGCTGGTGCAGTTGGTCATGCTGGGCCTGCTGACGGCGTCCATCGCCTCCTGGGCCGTGATCTTCAACAAGCGCCGGCTGCTACGGGTCACCCGCGACGAGGCCGAATGGTTCGAGGATCTGTTCTGGTCCGGCGGCAACCTGCACGACATCTACAACGAGGTCGTGCGCGAGGGCGACGGCCACCGGCGCGGTGCCGCGGCCCTGTTCAAGTCCGGCTTCGAGGAACTCCGCCGCCAGCGCGCCGACGGCCGCGCCAAGGCCGACGAGGTGGTCGCCTCGGTACAGCGGGCGATGCGGGTGGCCATGGCGCGCGAGGTCGAGCAGCTCGAGCGCGGGCTGCCGCTGCTGGCGACGGTCGGCTCCACCAGCCCCTACGTCGGCCTCTTCGGCACCGTCTGGGGCATCATGAACGCCTTCATCGCCCTGGGGAACGTCAAGCAGGCGACCCTGGCGATGGTCGCGCCCGGCATCGCCGAGGCCCTGATCGCCACGGCCATGGGCCTGTTCGCGGCGATCCCGGCGGTGATCGCCTACAACCTGTTCACCAGCCGTGTGGACGGCCTGGAGAGCCGTTTCCAGACCTTCATGGACGAATTCGCGGGCATCGTGGAGCGGGGGGTCCACGCCGACAAGGTCAAACGATGAATCCCCGGCAAGAGGTCCCGACATGAACGGACGCGGCGGCAAGCGGCGCCTGGCCCACGAGATCAACGTCGTCCCCTACATCGACGTCATGCTGGTGCTGCTGATCATCTTCATGGTCACGGCGCCGTTGTTGACCACCGGCGTCGAGGTCAACCTGCCGCGGGCGCCCGCGGAGCCCATGGACTTCGCCGAGGAGAACGAGCCCGTGATCCTCACGGTGAAGCGCGACGGCAGTATGTATCTCAACATCGGTCCGACCCCCGACCAGCCGATCAGCGGCGAGCAGGTACGGCGCCTGACCGCGTCGGTGCTCAAGCGCCGGCCGGATGCGCCCGTCGCCGTTCGCGGCGCCACCGAGGGCGCCTACGGCAATGTCGTGCGGGGCATGGTGCTGCTGCAGGCGGCCGGGGCGGGCCGCGTGGGCCTGCTGACGGAGAACCGGCCCGAGGACGAGGACGGCTGACGTGTGGCAGCGTCTCCGGGAGAACTGGCGGTCGCTGCTCGGCGCCGGCCTGCTGCATGCCGTGATCATCGGCATGCTGGTGGTCAGCATCCAGTTCGGCGGCATCGTGCCCAGCGGCGGCGCGCCCGGCGAGGCCGTGGAGGCGGTGGTGGTGACGCCGCAGGACATGCCGCCGGAGCCGGAGCCGGTGCCGGAACCGGCCCCGGCGCCGCAGCCCGAACCGCAACCGGAACCCGAGCCGGAGCCGGAGCCGGAGCCGGCGCCTCAGCCTGAGCCGGAACCCGAGCCCGAGCCTAAGCCGGAGCCTGAACCGCAGATCGATCAGTCGGCCTCCGAGGCGGCCGCGGAGCGGCTCGCCGCCGAACGCGAGGCCCGCCAGGAGGCCGAGCGCAAGGCGAGAGAGGCGGCCGAGCGCAAGGCCCGGGAAGAGGCGGAACGCAAGGCGAGGGAAGAGGCCGAGCGCAAGGCGAAGGCGGAAGCCGAACGCAAAGCGCGTGAGGAGGCGGAGCGCAAGGCCGAGGCGGAACGCAAGGCGAAGGCGGAGGCCGAGCGCCGGGCCCGGGAAGAGGCCGCGCGCAAGGCCCGCGAGGCGGAGGAGGCCCGTCGCAAGGCGTTGGCCGAGGCCATGGCCGCCGAGAGTGCCGCCCGCGCCGAGGCACAGCGTTCCGAGGCGCGGCGCCGCTACGTGGCCGCGATCAAGGCCCACGTCGAGGCCAACTGGCTGCGGCCGCCGGGCGCCGAGGATATCCGCTGCGAGGTGCGCGTCGAGCAATTGCCGGGCGGTCAGGTCGTGTCCTACGAATTGCTGGAGTCCTGCGGCAACGATGCCGTCGACCGCTCCGTGGAGCAGGCGATCATCAAGTCCGACCCGTTGCCGCGTCCGCCCGACCGTAGCGTCTTCGAGCGCGAGCTCATTTTCACTTTCGAACCCCAGTCGTAACGGAGCCGATCATGCGCCGATTGCTAGCCGCGTTGACCGTCCTGTCGCTGTTCGCCGCGCCGGCCCAGGGGGCCCTGCGCATCGAGATCACCGAGGGCGTGGCCGGCGCGCTGCCGATCGCGATCTCGCCCATCCGCGGCGAGGGCGAGGCCGCCCTGCCGGTGGACCTGGCCGCGATCGTGGAATCCGACCTGCAGGGCACGGGCCTGTTCGAGGTCTTCCCGCGCGAGGACATGATCGCCACGCCCGCGCGCCGCGAGCAGGTGAACTACACCAACTGGCGCATGGTGGAGGTGGACAACCTGGTGGTCGGTTCCGCGGCCCCGAACGGGCGCGGCGGCTACCGCATCAGCTTCAACATCCTGGATGTCTACCGCGAGCGGGTACTCACCGGTTACCAGATCACCGCGGACAGCGACAATCTGCGCAGCGCCGCGCATTCCATCGCCAACCTGATCTACGAGCATTTCATCGGCGAGAAGGGCTATTTCCTGTCGCGCATCGCCTACGTCACGGCCCAGAAGGAGGGCGGGAACCTGCGCTACCGCATGGTCGTCTCGGACTACGACGGCAAGAACCCGCAGACGGTGGCCTCCTCGCGCGACCCGCTGATGTCGCCGGCCTGGTCCCCGGACGGCGAGAAGCTGGCCTACGTGGCCTTCGACGTCGCCCGCGGCCGCACCAGCCTGCGCGTGCACGACCTGACTACGGGGCAGGTGCGCGAGATCTCCTCGCGTCCCGGCATTAACGGCGCACCGGCGTGGTCCCCGGACGGCGGCAAACTGGCGATGACCCTGTCGCACACCGGCGATCCCGAAATCTACGTCCATGACCTGGACACCGGTCGCACCGACCGCCTGACCCGCAACGGCGCCATCGATACCGAGCCCGCCTGGTCCCCGGACGGCAAGCACATCGCGTTCACGTCTGACCGCGGCGGCAAGCCGCAGATCTATCGCATGGATCGCGACGGCGGCGGGGTGGAACGGCTGACCTTCAGCGGCGAGAGCAACCAACGCCCCGCCTATTCGCCGAACGGCCGCCACATGGCGATGGTGCAGGGCGGTCCCAACGGCTTCCGTATTGCGGTTTTGGACCTCAAGACCAATAATGTGCGGGTCGTCAGCAAGGGTCCGCTGGACGAAAGTCCGAGCTTCGCACCCAATGGGCAGACCATCATCTATGCGCGGCAGGGCGGGGACGCCGAACTCGCCACCGTTTCCATCGACGGCAAGGTCCGCACCCGGCTGCGGCAGCAGGGCGAGGTCCGCGAACCCGCCTGGTCGCCGGCCGGGTACTGAATGAGGGGGGACCGACGGGCCCGGCGTCGCCAGACGCGATGCCGGAAAGCGCCGGCATGCCCGCCGGCTTGTAACAACCCGAAGGAGTTGAACAATGTCGACCTATAATCCCTGCAACCGCCCACGCCGCACGACGGGTCTCGTCGCCGCGCTGCTGGTGCTCACCCTGAGTGCCTGCGCCGGCGGTCAGCAGGCCACGCGGCCCTCGGACTCGGGCGGCGATTACGCCGGCGGCACGTCCGGCGGCGAGCGGGACGGCGAGCCGCGCTTCACCGCCGAGCAGCTCAACCAGCGGGGCCTGCTGGGCATCAAGAAGGAAGACCGGGCCAAGTTCCTGGATCCCGCCAACCCGCTGTCCACCCGGACCATCTACTTCGAGTTCGACAGCAGCCGCATCCAGGGCAAGTTCAACGAGGCCCTCAAGGCCCACGCCAACTACCTGTCCGAGCATCCGGAAGTGACGCTGCGGTTGGAGGGGCACACCGACGAGCGCGGCACGCGCGAATACAACGTCGCCCTGGGCGAGCGCCGCGCCGAGTCGGTGGAGAAGATCCTGGTGCTCAACGGCGCCGATTCCGGTCAGCTCACGACCCTGTCGTTCGGCGAGGAGCGCCCGGCCGAGCTGGGCTCGACCGAGTCCGCCTACGCCAAGAATCGGCGGGTCGAGCTGATCTACGTGGAAAACTGAGCCGCAGGGAACCGCCATGCGACTGTTAGCGACAACCGCGGTGCTGGTGGCGGCGGCCTTCCCGGCCGCCCTGCCGGCACAGCAGGACCGCACCGCGCTGGAGATGCGCCTGCGCTCGATCGAGGCGCGCCTGCCCGACGTCGATCGGCTCGAGAGCCTCGAGCGTAAGGTCGCGGCCCTGTCCTCGGGCGAGGCCGTGCAGGTCGCCCAGTCCGGCGGCGGGGGAACGGGCACGGTGTCCCTGTACCAGGACATCCAGGCGTTGCAGCAGGAGGTCCGCGAGCTGCGCGGCCAGATCGAGGAACTGCAATACCGGGCGCGCCAGCGCGAGCAGCGTCAGCGCGATCTGTACCAGGACCTGGACTCGCGGCTGCAGGCGTTGGAGAAAAACGCCGGGATCGGCCCCGGCACGAGCGCCGGAGACGGCTCGCAGGACGCCGCCGGCGATGACCGGGGCGGCGCCGGCGGCGGTGATCCCGCGGCGGCCGAGAAGGCCTATCTCGCGGCCTTCGAGAAGCTCAAGCAGGGTGACCAGCAAGCCGCGATCGCCGACTTTCAGGCCTTCGTCAAGGCGCATCCGGACAGCGATTACACGGACAACGCCTGGTATTGGCTGGGCGAGGCGCACTACGTCGGTCGCGCCTACGACAAGGCCCTGACGGCGTTCCGGCGCGTCATCCAGGACTTCCCGGACAGCAACAAGGTCCCGGACGCGGGCTACAAGATCGGGGTCATCCAGGACGAGCAGGGACAATACGCGGCCGCGCGCAAGACCCTGCAGGGCGTGGTCGACGAGCATCCGGACTCGGATGCGGCCGGCCTCGCCCGCAAGCGCCTGGAGGCCCTGAAGGAGAGCGGCGGGCAATGACCGCCGACGCGCGCGTCGCCCCGGCCGCGCGGCGCCGCCGGACGGGCGGCGCCGACAGCCTGCGGATCACCGAAATCTTCTACTCGCTGCAGGGCGAGGCCCGGGACGCGGGTTATCCCACGGTGTTCGTGCGGCTTACCGGTTGCCCGCTGCGTTGCCGCTATTGCGACACCGCCTATGCCTTCACCGGCGGCGAGCGGCTGACGCTGGATGACATCCTGTCCCGCGTGGCGGCACACGGCGTACCGCACGTCTGCGTCACCGGCGGCGAACCCCTGGCGCAGCCGGGGTGCGCGGACCTCGTGCGCCGCCTGTGCGACGCCGGGCATATCGTTTCGGTGGAAACCAGCGGCGCGCTGGATATCCGTCCGATCGACCGTCGCGCCAGCCGCGTCGTCGATCTCAAGACGCCGGGTTCCGGCGAGGTCGACCGCAATCGCTGGGACAATCTGGCGGCGCTGACCGACAACGACCAGATCAAGTTCGTGATCTGCGACCGCGCGGACTTCGACTGGGCCTGCGCCCGTGTGCGCGAGCACGACCTGACGGCCCGTTGTCCCGTGTGGTTTTCGCCCAGCCACGAGACCCTGCCGCCGGCCACGCTCGCCGAATGGCTGATGGCCGAGGCGCTGCCGGTGCGGCTCCAGCTCCAGCTCCACAAGCTGCTCTGGGGCGACGAGCCGGGCCGCTGAGATGGGCGGCGAGCGTCGCGCGGTCGTGCTCCTCTCCGGGGGGCTGGATTCCGCCACCTGCCTGGCCGAGGCGGTGGCGCAGGGGTACCGTTGCCACGCCCTGAACGTCGCCTACGGCCAGCGTCACGACGCCGAGCTGGCCGCCGCCGAGGCGTTGGCCTCGCGTCTGGGCGCCGTGGCCTTCAAGCGGGTCGGCATCGAGTTGGGTCATATCGGCGGTTCGGCCCTGACCGACGCCGCCATCGACGTCCCCGATGCCGGCGGCGAGGGCATCCCCGTGACCTACGTGCCGGCCCGCAATACCACTTTCCTGTCGGTGGCCCTGGGCTGGGCCGAGGTGCTGGCGGCGCGCGATATCTTCATCGGCGTCAACGCCGTGGACTACTCCGGCTACCCGGATTGCCGGCCGGCCTTCATCGAGGCCTTCGAGCGCCTGGCCCGCCTGGCGACCAAGGCGGGCGTGGAAGAGGGCGCCGAGTTCCGGGTGCACACCCCGCTGATCGATCTGAGCAAGGCCGAGATCATCCGCCGGGGCGTCGACCTGGGCGTGGACTACGCGGCCACCGTGTCCTGCTATCGCGCGGATCCGGAAGGGCGGGCCTGCGGTACCTGCGACGCCTGCCGCCTGCGCCGCGAGGGCTTCGCCGGGGCCGGCATCCCCGATCCCACCCGTTACGCGCGCCGATAACACCGCGCGGCGCTGTAATCGGCGCCGTGATCCGGTATCATTCCGCGCCTGGCGGGGCCGTTAGCTCAGCTGGTAGAGCAGTGGACTTTTAATCCATTGGTCGTAGGTTCGAATCCTACACGGCCCACCAAGCCATCCCCTTTTCCCGCCGCGCCCGGCGCCGCCGCAGGCGCGGCCCGAAGCCGGAGACCGCCGCGCATGGCCATATGGCACCAACGGCCCACCGTCGACGGCCTGAACGCGCTCCTGGAACGCGACATGGTCAGTCACCTGGGCATGGAATACACCGAGATCGGGGACGACTACCTGCGCGCGCGCCTGCCCGTGGATCAGCGGACCCGGCAGCCGTACGGGCTCCTTCACGGCGGTGTCTCCTGCGTGGTGGCGGAATCCATGGGCAGCGTGGGCTCGGCGTTGTGCGTGGATCCCGAAACCCATTACTGCGTGGGCGTGGACATCAACGCCAGCCACCTGCGTTCCGCCAGCCAGGGATACGTGTACGCGGAGGCGCGGCCGCTGCGCGTGGGGCGCCGCAACCAGGTCTGGGACATCCGCATCAGCGACGAGAACGAACGCCTGGTCTGCGTCGCCCGTCTGACCACCGCGGTCATCGAGCGCTAGGCGCGCCTCCTCAGTCCGGCCGCTCGCCGTCCTCCGGCGGGTTGTCGCCGGGCGGCGGATCGACCACGGGCCGGTCGCCGTTGTCGTCGTCCTCCGCGTGCGCCGCGGGTGCGTCGTCGTCCCGCTGCCGGATCGTGCCGGCCTCGCGCTCGATCTGATCGCTGCTCTTCTCGATGCCGATGCGATAGGCGGCGAATCCCGGGATCACCACCTGATTCAGGGCCATGCCCAGGATGCGGCCGCCCGCCGGAGCCGTCAGCGTCGCCCGCTTGTTGGTGATCGGGTCGGTGACGGTGCCCAGCGCGTCGCCCTCGGTGACGCGCTCGCCCAGTGCCACCTTGCTGAACAGGATGCCGCCGGTGTCCGCCCGTACCCAGACGGATTCGTAGTACACCGGTTGCGGCTCGCCCCAGAGGCTGATCCGGGTGACCATGCCCAGCTTGTTGAGCAGGGTGCGTATGCCCTTGACCCCGTGCTCCACTTCCTCGGGCTGGAAGCGCATCGGCTCGCCGGCCTCCAGGGTCACCGCCGGGATGCCGGCCTCGGTGGCGGCGCGGCGCAGGGTGCCGCGCGACCCGCGGCTCTGCAGCACCGCCGTGGCGCCGAAGCCGCGGGTCAGCTCCAGCACGGCGGGGTCGTCCAGGTCGGCGCGCAATTGCGGCAGGTTGGTACGGTGGAAGGAACCGGTGTGCAGGTCCACCAGGTAATCGCAGTGCCGGACCACGTCGTTGAAGAAGGCGTGGGCGATGCGCGAGGCCGAGCTGCCGTCCGGATTGCCGGGGAAATACCGGTTGAGGTCGCGGCGGTCGGGCAGATAGCGGGAGCTGCGGCGGAAACCGAACAGGTTCACGATGGGCACGCCCACGACCGTGCCGACGAGCTTGCCGGGCGCCAGGCCGTAGAGCACGCGCCGCACCATCTCGATGCCGTTGAGCTCGTCGCCGTGCACCGCGGCGGTCAGGCACAGCACCGGGCCCGGCTCGGCGCCGTGGGCGACGAGCACCGGCGTCGGCACCGCGATGCCCGCGAAGGATTCGCTCGCGACCCAGGACAGGCGCCGCGTCTCGCCGGGCGGCACCTCGGCGTCGAGCAGCCGGAAGGGGGCCGGGCCGGCATCCGGCACCTCGGCGTCGGGTCCGGGCGTCGCCGGCGCCGCCACGGCCGGCGGCTCTGCCACGGGCGCGGGCGCTTCCTCCTCGCCTTCGTCGGCGTGGGCGGGGCCCAATGCCATGCCGCAGACGATCAGCAGCAGGCCCGCGGATCGGATTCCGGGCGGCCAGCGGTCTGCATTGCGGGTATGGGGCATACGGGGGATCACGAGGGATTGGTGCGCCGGGGGAGACTCGAACTCCCAAGGGCCGCAAGGCCCACTAGGCCCTCAACCTAGCGCGTCTACCAGTTCCGCCACCGGCGCAGCGGCCGCAATTCTACCAGAGCCCGCGGGAAAAGTGGCTTGGTGCCGCCGGAGGGACTTGAACCCCCATGCCCTGTCGGGCACCAGGACCTAAACCTGGCGTGTCTACCAATTCCACCACGGCGGCTCGCAGCGGGCGCCATTGTAACCCAAACGCCCGCCGCGACCGCCGTGACCATCCTAGAACGAAGAGAAGTCGGGCTTGCGCTTCTCGGAGAACGCGGTGATGGCCTCGCGCGCCTCGGGGCCGTTGAGGAGCGTGTTGAGCTCTTCGCCCTCGGCGTCGATGATCTCGGTGGTGCGGTCGCCGTCCCAGCGCTTGAGCAGGGACTTGGCGGTACGCAGGGTCTGGGGCGGTCCCGCCGCCAGGGTGCGGGCGCGTTCCATGGCGCGGCGCTCGACGTCCGCGTCCACCAGCACTTCGTTGGCGATACCCAGCTCCACCGCGCGGTCGGCGCCGAACGGCTCGCCGAACAGGATCAGCTCGGCGGCGCGCTGGTGGCCCATCAGGCGCGGCAGGATGAAGCTGGAGGCGAACTCGGGGCAGATGCCCAGGTTCACGAACGGGAACTGGATACGCGCGCTGTCGCCGGCGTAGACCAGGTCGCAATGCAACAGCAGGGTGGCGCCGACGCCGATCGCCGGGCCGGTGACCGCCGCCAGCACCGGCTTCGGGCACTCGGCGAGCGCCAGCATGAAGCGGCGCACGGGGTTGTCCTCGCCGCTCAGGGGCGGCGCGCTGAGGAAACTGGCGATGTCGTTGCCGCTAGTGAAACAGCCGTCGGTGCCGGCCAGCAGCACGACGCGGGCCTCGTCGTCCCCGGCCGCCGCCAGCAGGGCGTCGGCGAGGGCGTCGTACATTTCCTGCGTCAGTGCGTTCTTGCGTTCGGGGCGGGAGATGCGGATCACCCGGACACGGTCCCGGGTTTCGGTGCTGATGTTCTCGCTCATGTCTTTTATCTAATGCCTTGTATTGGAATGGGAATATGGGTCATGCGGCGCGCCGGCCGGCATCCTCGCCGGCCTCGCCGGGCGCCACCAGGCGGTAGTGGGCCGGTTCGGGTGTGCGCATGAGGCGGGCGTATTCGAGCTGCGAGCCGACCCAGTTGTTGATGTTCATCCCGGCGGCGTTCTTGTACCAGCTCTGGCAGTCGGCCTCGAAGGTGGAGCGGCGGCTGCGTTCGCCCAGCCAGTCGTTATAGGCGCGCTCGGCGGACTCGCGCACCTCCACGTGGCTGAGACCGCGCCGCTCCAGCAGTCGCCACATGCGCACGATGTAGCGCTGCTGGCGCTCCAACATGTAGACGATGGAGCCGGAACCCAGGTTGGTGTTGGGACCGTATAGCGTGAACAGGTTCGGGAAGCCGGACACCGCCACGCCGCGATAGGCCTGGGCGCCGTCGCGCCAGGCCTCGTGCAACAGCCGTCCGCCGCGTCCGCGGATGGTCATGGGCGCCAGGAATTCGGTGGCGGCGAAGCCGGTACCGTAGATGATCGCGTCCACCGGCCACTCGCGGCCGTCCGCGGTGACGATGCCCTCGGGCGTGATCTCGCGGACGCCGTCGGTGACCAGGTCCACGTCCGGGCGGGTCAGCGCCGGCAGCCATTCGGTCGTCAGCAGGATGCGCTTGCAGCCGATGGGAAAGTCCGGGGTCAGCTTGGCGCGCAGCGCCGGGTCGCGCACCTGGATCCGGATCTGGGCGCGCGACATCCAGGTCACCAGGCGTTCGGCCCACTTGTGGCCGCGGTAGCAGAAGCCCAGGGCCTCGGTTAGCAGGAAAATGCGCAGGCGGTCGAGATCCTTGAGCAGCCCGAAGCGGTTCATGAGCTTGTGCTCCAGGCGCGTGAAGGGTTTCTCGAACTTGGGCGCCACCCAGCCGGGCGAACGCTGGAATACGTGCACCCGCTCGGCGGCGTCGGCGATCCGGGGCACGAACTGCACGGCGCTGGCGCCGGTGCCGATCACCGCGATGCGCTTGCCGGTCAGGTCGACGTCGTGGTCCCACTCGGCGGAGTGGAAGGCGTGCCCCCGGAAACGCTCGCGGCCGGGGATCGCCGGGATGCTCGGCCGGTGGAGCTGGCCGACCGCGCTCACCAGGAAACGGGCCTCGTGCCGACGGCCGTTGGCGAAACGCAGTACCCAGATCCCGCGCGCCTCGTCGAAATCGGCGCCGATCACCTCGTGGTGGAACCGGATGTGCTCATAGAGATCGTCGGCGCGGGCGCAGCCCTTGAGATAGTCCAGGATCTCCGGCTGGCGGGCGTAGCGGTAGGTCCAGGGATGCCGGCGCGCGAACGAGAAGGAATAGAAGTGCGAAGGCACGTCGCAGCCGGCGCCGGGATAGGTGTTCTCGCGCCACACGCCGCCGACCTCGCCGCGCTTCTCGAAGATCGCGAACGAGCGGATCCCGGCCTCGCGCAGGTAGTGGCCCATGCCGATACCGCCGAAGCCCGCGCCGATCACGGCGATATCGGTCCGGCTGGTCACGCCCATGCTTGTCGTCATCCGTGCCTCCCCGCACCCCGCGGCCGCACTGGCGTTGCGGCCGGATTGACTGTACGTTTAATTTTTGCGCGTGGTTGCCTGCGCGGCATTGCCGCGCTGCGGCAATAAATTACCACGACAGCACGATAAGCGACGACAAAAGAGAGGAGAGCGGTGCGATGCGGGATCGGTATGCAAGCGTGCGCGCGTTGATCGCGGGTGCGGCGGTCGCCGTGCTGGCGGCCTGTTCGCAGTCAGGGTCGGATGCGGATGCGGACAAGACGGCGGCGGACGCCGCGCCGGTCGCCGCGGTCGACGGCGAACGGCTGCGGACGGCCGACCGCGAGCCGGGCGCCTGGATGAGCCACGGCCGGACCTATGCCGAGCAGCGGTATTCGCCGCTGGATCGTATCGACACCGATAACGTCCATCGCCTGGGCCTGGCCTGGAGCTACCGGCTGGACGTGGACCGGGGCGTCGAGGCCACCCCCATCGTGGTGGACGGCGTGATGTACACCACCGGCCCCTACAGCATGGTCTACGCCCTGGACCCGGTCTCGGGCGAGCTGCTCTGGAAATACGATCCGCAGGTGCCGCGCGAGACCGGCGGCAAGGCCTGCTGCGGCGTGGTCAACCGCGGCGTCGCGGTCTGGAAGGGACGGGTCTACGTCGGCGCCTTCGACGGCCGCCTGATCGCCCTGGACGCCGCCGACGGCAGCGTCCTGTGGGAGACCGACACCATCGTCGACCGCTCCCGCAACTACACCATCACCGGCGCGCCGCGCGTGGTGAAGGGACACGTGATCATCGGCAACGGCGGCGCCGAGCTGGGCGTGCGCGGCTATGTCAGTGCCTACGACGCCGAGACCGGCGAGCTGGACTGGCGCTTCTACACCGTGCCCGGCGACCCCGACGAGCCGGTGGAGAACGAGATCCTGAAGAAGGCCCGCGACACCTGGTTCGGGGAGTACTGGAAGCAGGGCGGTGGCGGTACCGTCTGGGATTCCATCGCCTACGACCCCGAGCTGGACCTGCTCTACATCGGCGTCGGCAACGGTTCGCCCTGGAATATCGACGACCGCAGCGAGGGCAAGGGCGACAACCTGTTCCTGTCCTCCATCGTGGCCCTGGACCCGGATACCGGCGACTACGTCTGGCACTACCAGACCACCCCCGGCGACACCTGGGACTACACCGCCACCCAGCACATGATCCTGGCGGAACTGGAGATCGAGGGCGAGACCCGCAAGGTGCTGATGCAGGCGCCCAAGAACGGCTTCTTCTACGTGATCGACCGCGAGACCGGGGAGCTGCTCTCGGCCGAGAACTACGTGCCCGTGAACTGGGCCGAGGGCATCGACCCCGAGACCGGCCGGCCGATCTTCAGCGAGGCCGGCGACTTCTCCGAGGAGGCCAAGACGGTCACGCCGAGCCCGTTCGGCGGCCACAACTGGCAGCCGATGTCCTTCAACCCGGATACCGGCCTGGTCTACATCCCGGCGCAGTATTCCAGCTTCGTGTACGAGGCCTCGGCGGTGGAGCCGTTCCTGGCGCTGAATGTCTGGAACGTGGGCGTCGAGCCGATCTCGCTGCCGGAGGACCCGGCGGCGATCGACGCCATGGCGGAATCCTTCCATGGCGCCTTGCTGGCCTGGGACCCCGTCAAGCAGAAGGCGGCCTGGAAGGTCGAGCATCCGCACCTGTGGAACGGTGGCACCCTCACCACGGCCGGGAACCTGGTGTTCCAGGGCAACGCCGAGGGCGAGGTCCGCGCCTACGCCGCCGACACGGGCGAGTTGCTATGGTCCTCGCCGGCCAATACCGGCGTGATCGCGGCGCCCATGACCTACGAGATCGACGGCGAGCAGTACGTGACCTTCATGGCCGGCTGGGGCGGCGCCTACACCCTGATGACCGGTACCCTGGCGTCGCGGATCAAGGTCCAGCCCGAGTCGCGCGTGCTCACCTACAAGCTGGACGGCGAGGGCGAGCTGCCGCCGCCGCGCAACAAACCGACGCCGGTGCCCGAACCGCCGGCGCGCGACACCGACATCGACGCCGAGCAGCTCGCCCAGGGCAAGTACCTCTACAACGGCCTGTGCTCGACCTGCCACGGCATCAACGCCGTGAGCGGCGGTGTGGTGCCGGACCTGCGCTACCTGGACGCCGCGACCCACGAGCAGTTCGCGGACATCGTCAAGGGCGCCCGGACCGTGCGCGGCATGCCGTCCTTCGGCCACGTCCTGGACGATACGCAGATCGATCTGATCCACGAATACGTGATCAAGCGCAGCCACGACCTGGCGGCGCGGGTGCGTGATTCGGAGGGTCAGTAAGGCTCGGTGCCCTGGGCAATGCTTGATCCGCAGATTACACAGATGCCACGGATTTCTTGTTGGCTTGCTCTTTAATCCGTGTACATCTGTGTGATCTGTGGATCGCTTAGATACTGATTATCCCCGATCCCGGTAGCGCGCCTTCACGCGGCGACCCTTGGCCTCCAGCAGGGGACGGGCCAGGCGCCCGAGGGCCGGGAACAGGTAGACGAGGTTGGTCAGGATGCCGGAGAGTGCCGGCATGGCGCGCTCGCGGCGGCCGTCCGCGGCGCAGGCCAGCACCTGTCGCGCGACTTCCTCGGCGGTGCTCATGGGCTGCGAGAACACGAGGTCCGGCACCTGGTCGAGGTGGTCCATGATGAAGCCGGTGTCGATGGGGCCGGGCGAGACCGCCGAGACCGTGACCCCGGTGCCGGCCAGTTCCTCGCCCAGGGCGCGGCTGAAGGCGCGCAGGCCGAACTTGCTGGCGGAATAGCTGGCCTCGTGGTCGACCGGCACGCGGCCCGCCAGCGAGGCCACGTTGACGATCGCGCCGCCCTGGCGCATCAGGTGGGGCAGGGCCAGCCGGCTCAGGCGCAGCGGCGCCTTCAGATTGATATCCAGGATCCGCTCGATGTGTTCGACGTCGAGGTCCGCGACCGCGCCCCGATGGTTGCAGCCGGCGTTGTTGACCAGGACGTCGATGCGCCCGGTCGCGTCCAGCGCCGTATCGATCAGGGCCGCGCACGCCGCCGGGTCGGCGACATCCGTGGGCACCGCGATCGCCCGGTCGCCGAGTTCCCCGGCCAGGGCCCGCAACGGCTCGGCGCTGCGGGCGGCGAGCACCACGCGCGCCCCCTCGGCCGCGAACAACCGCGCCGTGGCCGCGCCGACACCCGCCGAGGCGCCGGTGACGATGACCGTCTTGTCCCGAAAATCACGCATGGTCGATCTTTGCTTTTGAATCTATCCGCTTGAAGCGATCCGCAGATGAACGCCGATGAACGCCGATTGGCATGTTCGGCGATTCAAACGCCTCGGCGCTTCGCGGAAATCCGGACGATGTTTCCAGTGGACAAGGGCTTGAGACAATCCACCGATTACACAGATTTCACGGATTTTTTACTCGATTTTCAATCTGCGTATATCTGCGTCAATCTGCGGATAAATCAAATGCCGCACGGCATTTCAGTTGCCGCGGGCCAGGGCCTCGGCGACGAAGTCGAGGCGGTCCTGGCCGAAGAACATCTCGTCGCCGACGAACATCGTCGGCAGACCGAACACGCCGCGGGCCACGGCGTCGTCGGTCTCCTCGCGCAGCCGAGCCTTGACGTCGTCGCGTCCGGCCAGGGCCAGGGCGGCTTCCGGGTCCGGATGGACGGTGGCCAGGACCTCACGGGCCACGGCCTCGTCGCCGAGATCGCGGCCGTCCACCCACATCGCTTCGTACAGCGCGTCCACGGCGGGCAGGAAGCGCTCCGGCTCGTGCATCCGCAGCCCGGTGAGCGTGCGCATCAGGCGCAGGGTGTCGACCGGGAAATGCGGGTTCGGGGTGAGGGCCACGCCATAGCGGTCCGCGAAGCGCGCCAGGTCGGTGAACAGGTAACGGCCCTTGGCCGGCACGGTCAGCGGCGAGGCGTTGCCGGTGGCCTTGAAGATGCCACCCAGCAGCACCGGGCGCCAGACGATCTCGGCATGTGCCTCCGCGGCCACGGCGGGCATCTGGGTGTAGGCCAGGTAGGCCGACGGGCTGCCCAGGTCGAACAGGAACTCCACGCTCTGGCTCATGTCTACGGTCACTCTCGGTCGGGGCCGGCACCAGGGTAAAACGTTTCGCGCCGATTCGCCCGCGGGCGGCTATCGTCTTTGCCGCGAGGCGGCCGGTTCCGCATACTTCGGCCTCCGAAAGCGCCGGCCGCCGGCACCGTGGCAGGGACGTCGAACAAGAACCTATGCGCCATCGCATCCCACAGCCGAATCGAGACCGCCGCCGGCCCCGGGCCGCGCTCGCGCTCGCCGCGGCCGTGCTGACGGTATCCTGCGCCACGCAATGGGCACCGCGCGCCCGGCAGTCATTGCCGGACGGCGGCCTGTTCGCCGGCGGCGGCGACGATCCGCCCGCCGTGTGCGCGGACCTGGGCGGCGATGACCTGCAGGGTCTGATCCGTACCGCCTTCGCCGAGAGTCCCGGCCTGGCACAGAGTTGGGCCCGCCTGCGCCAGGCACGCGCGGCGTCGCGCGCGCAGGCCGGGACGCTGCTGCCCAGCCTGTCCCTGTCCGCGGAACGTACCGAGACCGAAACCGACGCCGGCGCCGCCTCGGCCACGGCGGGCGCATCCCCGGGCACCACGGGCGCATCGGGCGGCAGTTCGGCCTGGCAGGCGGGCGCCGCCGCCAGCTACGAACTGGATTTCTGGGGCCGCCTGCATAGCCGGCGCGCGGCGGCGCGGCTGTCGGCCGAGGCCGCCGAGGCGGATCTGCGCACGGCGGCCCTGACGCTCGCGGCCGATACCGCCACCGCCTGGGCCGAATGGGTCACGGCGGTCCGTCGGGTCGCCACGCTCGCCGACCAGAAGGCGGACGCCGAGAGACTGGCGCGGCTGCAGGCGCTGCGTTTCGGGCAGGGGCAGAGCGACGCGCTGGCGCTGACCCAGGCGCGGCAGGAGTTGTCCGCGGTGTCGGCGCGGCTGGCCGAGGCCCGTGGCAATGCCGACAATGCACGTGTGCGCCTGGCGATGCTGCTCGGTGCCGCTCCGACCGCGGTCGATGTGTCGGCACCGGTACGTCTGCCCGCGCCGGCGGGCGATCCGGCGCCCGGCGTGCCCAGCGAGCTGCTGTCGGCGCGGCCCGACCTGCGCGCCGCCTGGCTGCGGCTGCGGGCGGCCGACGCCGAGGCCGCCGCGGCGGCGGCCGAGCGCTGGCCGCGCCTGACCCTGTCCGCCAACCTGTTCTACCAGGCGGCCGAGTTCGAGGACCTGTTCGACGAGTCGGTGCGCCAGATCGCCGCCGCCCTCGACTGGACCGTGTTCAGCGGCGGCCGTCTCGCGGCCGAGCAGGACCGGGCCGAGGCGCGTGCGCTGGAGCGGCTGTACGCGCTGGAGGAAGCGTGGCTCCGGGCCCTCGGCGAGGTGCAGCGTGCCCTCGACGGCGAGGCCGCCGCGCGCGCCCGGCAGACCGAGCTGGCGGCACAACTGGACCGGGCCCGGGAACGTCTGGCCCTGGCGCACCGCCGCTATGCCCAGGGTCAGTCGGCCTATCTCGAGGTGCTGTCCGCCCAGCAGGCCGTGAACAGCGCCGAGCTGGAGCTGCTCGCCGCCCGCAACGGGGTGTTCGTGCAGCGCGTGAACCTGTGCCGCGGCCTGGCGGCCGGGGTGTCCGGGCCGCTGCCCGAGCCCGTCCTGATGCGGGCGCCGGAGGAAGGGGAAGAAGCGTCATGAAGCGCCCAGCCGTCAAGTGGTTTCTGCCACTGCTGGTGATTGCCGCGGCCCTGGCCGTGGTGGTCGTGATGATGGCCACCCGCGAGCCGCCCTCGCGCGCCGACGCCGGCGAAACCCCGGCACGCCTGGTGCGCACACAGGCCGTCGAGCGTACCGCGGAGCGTATCGAGGTCCGGGCCACCGGCACCGTGATGCCGGCCCGCGCGGTGGACCTGCAGCCGCAGGTGAGCGGCCGCGTGATCGCGGTCCATGACGACCTGCAGCCGGGCGCCGTGATCCCGGCGGGCGAGACCCTGGTCACGATCGAGCCCACCGATTTCGAGGCCGCGGTGGCGGAGGCCGAGGGCCAGCTGGCCCGGGCCCGTGCGGACCTGGCCCTGGAGAAGGGACGCAGCGAGGTCGCGGCGGCGGAGTTCGAGACCTACGCCCGGGAACTGGACGTGCCGGTGGACGAATCACTGGCACGCCGCCGCCCGCAGCTCGAATCGGCGGAGGCCGCCGTGCGCCAGGCGGCGGCCCGGTTGCGCCGGGCACGCGCGGACCTGGCGCGCACCACCATCGAGGCGCCCTTCGATGTCCTGATCCAATCCGAGTCGGTGGATGTCGGCGCCCAGGTGGGGCCGCAGACCCAGCTCGCGCGGCTGGTGGCGGTGGATCGCTATTGGGTGCGCGCGACCCTGCCCATGGGCCACCTGCCGTTCCTGGCAGTGCCCGGCTATAACGCCGAGAAAGGATCGACGGCGATCGTCGAGCAGGATACGGGCAGTCACAGTCTGCGGCGCGAGGGCCGGGTGCTGCGGCTCTACGGCGGCGTCACCGACCAGGGCCGTCTGGCGCAGGTCCTGGTCGAGGTGCCCGACCCCACGGGTCGGCAGGGCGATTCCCTGCCGCTGTTGCTGGGCACCTTCGTCGACGTCCGCCTGCGCAGCCCGCGCGAGCGCGAGGTCATCAAGCTGCCGCGGGCCTACCTGCACGAGCGCGACACGGTCTGGGTCTTCGCCGACGGCAGGCTGGATATCCGCGAGGTCGAGGTCGTCTGGCGCGCGCCCGGGCACGTGCTGATCGACGGCGGTCTGGCGCCGGGCGAACGGGTGGTGACGAGTCCCATCAATCACCCGGTCCAGGGCCTGCGCCTGAAACGCGCGGACGGCGACGATGCCTGAACACCGCGGCGGTCCCATCGCCTGGATGGCGGAGAATCACGTCGCCGCCAACCTCCTGATGCTGGTCTTCCTGGTGGGCGGCCTGGCGTTCGCGTTCAACGTCAAGCAGGAGGTTTTCCCGCGCATCGAGCTCGACACCATCGTGATCGAGGTGCCGTTCCCGGGCGCGACGCCCACCGAGGTGGAGGAGGGCGTGGTGCTCGCCATCGAGGAGTCGGTGCGCGACATCGAGGAGATCAAGGAACTGCGCTCCACGGCGGTCGAGGGCCGCGGCGTGGTGGTGGCGGAACTGTTCGCCAATTCCGACACCATCGCGGCCCTCAACGACATCAAGAGCGCCGTCGATCGCATCACCTCGTTCCCGGCCGAGGCCGAGGAGCCGATCATCTCCCCGGCCACCACCCGGCAAGAGGTCATCACCCTGATCCTGCACGGCGACCACGATACCGCCACGCTGAAGGGGTTGGCCGAGCAGGCCCGCGACGAACTGCTGGACCGGCGCGAGATCAGCCTGGTGGAGCTGGGCGCGATCCCGCCGCCGGAGATCAGCATCGAGCTTCGGCGCAACGACCTGCGGCGCTACGGGTTGACGTTGCCCGAGGTCGCCCGGCTGGTCGACCAGAGCTCGATCCAGCTCGGCGCGGGCGCCATCGAGACCCGCGGCGGCGAGATACTGATCCGGGTCGATGAACGCCGGGAGACCGCCGAGCAGTTCCGCGAACTCGAGCTGCTGGCCAATCCCGACGGCGGCATCGTGCGTCTCGGCGATATCGCCGAGGTGGAGGACACCTTCCGCGACATCGACCGCCAGGCCTATTTCGACGGCCGGCGGGCGGCCCAGGTCCGGGTCTACCGGGTGGGCGACCAGTCGCCCCTGGAGATCGCATCGATCGTCAAGGACTACGTCGAAGAGAAGCGGCGGGAGTGGCCGGACTCGGTGGGCGTGACCTTCTGGCGGGACCGTTCCGAGCTGTACGCGGATCGCGTCGGCCTGCTGGTGGACAACGGCCAGCTCGGCGTGATCCTGGTGCTGCTCGTGCTGGGTCTGTTCCTGCGGCCGGCGCTGGCGTTCTGGGTGACCCTGGGCCTGCCGGTGTCGTTCCTGGGCGCGTTCCTGTTCATGCCCGTGTTCGACGTCTCCGTGAACATGATCTCGCTGTTCGCCTTCCTGCTGGTACTGGGCATCGTCGTGGACGATGCCATCGTCGTCGGCGAGGCCACCTTCCATCACCGCCAGCGGGGCATGAAACCGCTGGAGGCCGCGGTGCACGGCGCGCGCGAGGTGGGGATGCCGGTGGTATTCGCGGTGCTGACCACGGTGGTGGCCTTCGCGCCCATGCTGTTCGTGCCCGGGACCATGGGCAAGTTCTTCATCACGATCCCGCTGATCGTGATCCCGATCCTGTTGATCTCGTTGGTCGAGAGTCTGTTCATCCTGCCCGCGCACTTGTCCAGCGTGCGCGAGGTGCGGCCCTGGCGCGGGCCGCTGGGCGCGCTGCAACGGTTCCAGGAGGGCCTGTCCGAGCGCATGGAGCGGTTCATCCACCGCCGTTACCGGCCGTTCCTCGCACGCGCGCTGCGCGCCCGCTACCTGACCCTGGCCACGGGTCTCGCGGCCCTGATCGTGGTGCTGGGTCTGATCGGCTCGGGGCGCATGCCGGTCCGCTTCCTGCCGGACATCGAGAACGATACCGTCACCGCGACCGTGGTCCTGCCGGTGGGCGCGGCCATGAGCCAGACCGAATCGGCGATCCAGTCCCTGATCGAGGCGGCCCGCCGCACCGGATCGGCACTGAGCGGGGAGCGCGCGGTCGTCGAGGGCATTTATGCCGAGGTGGGCGGCCGCCCGCCCGAGGGCGGGCCCACCGGCGGATCGAGTTCCCAGGGCGCGGGCCACCAGGGGTTCGTCGAGGTCCAGCTCATCGGCGCCGGCCTGCGCGACTTCAGCGCGCGCGATTTCGTGCGCCGTTGGCGCGAGGAGGTGGGCGAGATCCCGGGGCTGGACCGGATCAGCTTCGTGTTCGGGATCGGGCCGTCATCCGCCGCCGACATCGGCATCGAGCTGGCCCATCGCGATCGCGATACCCTGGAGGAAGTCGCCGAGCGGCTGGCCGGCGAAATCGCCCAGTATGCCGGTACCTACAACGTCGACGACGGCGTCCAGCGCGGCAAGCCCCAGTACGAGGTCACGCTCAAGCCCGCGGGCCGGGCCCTGGGCCTGGATGCCGAGGACGTCGCCGGGCAGTTGCGCGGCGCCTTCTTCGGCGCCGAGGCCGAGCGCCAGCAGCGCGGCCGTGACGAGCTGCGCATCTATGTCCGCCTGCCCGAGGCCGAGCGCAACCGGCTGGAGAGTCTGGAGAACCTGATCCTGCGCACGCCGGCGGGCGGCGAGGTGCCGCTGGACCAGGCCGCCGAGCTGCGGTTCTCGCGTTCGTTCACCACCATCGAACGCGAGGGCGGGCGTCGCGTGATCGATGTCACCGCGGCCACGGACCCGGCCGTGACCTCCGGCACTCAGATCACCGAGGACCTGCGCCGCACGGTCCTGCCCGGGCTGATGCGCGATTACCCGGGCCTGTCCTGGGAGCTGTCCGGCGGCCAGGAAGAGCGCGCCGACTCCATGGCCGCGCTGGGGCGGGGCATGCTGCTGGCGCTGTGCGTGATGTACGCCCTGATGGCGGTGGCCTTCCGCTCCTACGTGCAGCCGCTGCTGGTCATGATCGCGATCCCGTTCGGCCTGATCGGGGCCGTGATCGGGCACGCCATGCTGGGATTGAGCCTGTCGCTGGTCAGCATCTTCGGTCTGGTGGCGCTGTCCGGCGTGGTGGTCAACGATTCGCTGGTGCTGGTGACCGCCGTCAACGACGCCCGCGCCCGCGGCCACGGCCGCGCGTGGGCCACGATGATCGGCGGGGTGCGGCGTTTCCGCGCCGTGCTGCTGACGTCCTTGACGACCTTCTTCGGCCTGCTGCCGATGATCTTCGAGACCTCGGTGCAGGCGCGCTTCCTGATCCCGATGGCGGTGTCGCTCGGCTTCGGCGTGCTGTTCGTGACGGTGATCGCCCTGGTGCTGGTACCCGCGGCCTATCTGATCCTGGAGGACATCAAGGCTTGGGGCCGGCGCCGCCTGGGCCGCGAGGCCGGTATCCCGCTAGGGAGCTTCTGAAAAGCAGCCTCCTCTGGCAACGCTTCACTTATCCCGGTCACAGGCTTTGGTTGGCGGGACATGAAACCATAGAGGCGCACGGAGGCGCGCAGAGGTTCTTGCTGGGCGCTTCCCGGAAGATAGAATCCGCAGATTACGCCGATGGACGCAGATTCAAGAGCAGCCCTGACCAATCTGCGTTAATCGGCGTTCATCCGCGGATAAACAAATGCCTTGGTTCGGCACGGCACCGACCGCGAAGCGCCTCGGCGACTGAACTGCCGAGCTGGACATGGGCGTTGACGGGCGGTTCCAGGAAGAAGCGATCCGCAGATGACGCTGATGGACGCAGATTCAAGAGCAGCCCTGACCAATCTGCGTTAATCGGCGTCCATCCGCGGATAAACAAATGCCTTGACTCGGCACGGCACCGACCGCGAAGCGCCCCGGCGACCGAATTGCCGGGTTGGCAACGGCCCTTGGTGGGTTATCCGCCGAAACCCGTGATCGTGTCCGGGACAGGCTTTCGTGCCGGATCCCGTCTCCAGATAACCCCTGGCTTGGCGAACGTTTCCCCGGGTTCCGGATAGCCCCCGGATCGAGTCCGGGGCAGGCTTCTTTGCGGCTTCCGGGACAACAGTCAGTTTCCTCTGTGTCCCTCTGTGCGCCTCTATGGTTAATGTTCTGGCTGGCCGGATGCCAAGGCGCTTTCCGCCGTCGTGCTCTTCGGCAGGGGGATGGCGGGAACGCGTCGCTTATCCCGGCCTGCGGTATGCCTTTGCGCGCTAGGGCACTAAGGCACCAGCACCGAGCTGCCGACGCTGCGGCGCGCGGCCAGATCGCGGTGGGCGTCGGCGGCGTCCTTCAGGGCGTAGCGCTGGTTCACGCCGGGCTCGATCACGCCCGCCCGCACCAGGTCGAACACCGCTGCCGCGGCGGTTTCCAGTTCGGTACGATCCTCGATGTAGTGGAACAGCGTCGGCCGGGTGAGGAACAGGGAGCCCTTGGCCGCCAGTTCATTGGGCTCGAACGCGGGCGGGGCGCCGGAAGCGTTGCCGAAGCAGACCAGCATGCCGCGACGCCGCAGGCAATCCAGCGAGCCCCGGAAGGTGTCGTGTCCGACCGAGTCGTAGACCACGTCCACGCCGCGGCCGCCGGTGATGCCCGCGACCGCTTCCGGCACGTCCCGCTCACGGTAGTCGATCACGTGGTCGCAACCCAGGGATCGCGCCCGTTCGCATTTGGTCTCGCCGCCCGCGGTGCCGATCACCGTGGCCCCGAGGTGCTTGGCCCAGGGCACCAGAAGACTGCCTACGCCACCGGCGGCGGCGTGCACCAGCAGGGTATGCCCCGCGGCCACCGGAAACGTCCGGCACAGCAGATACCAGGCCGTCATGCCCTTGAGCATCAGGGCGGCGGCGGCCTCGTCGGGTATGTCGTCGGGCAGCCGCACCAGCCGGTCGGCGGGGTAGAGCCGTTCTTCCGCATACGCACCGGGCGGGCCGCCGGCATAGGCGACCCGGTCGCCGGTACGCAGGTCGGTCACGTCCTCGCCGACCGCCACGATCTCGCCGGCGGCCTCCAGTCCCAGCCCGCTGGGCAGATCCAGCGGGTACAGGCCGGAGCGGTGATAGATGTCGATGAAGTTCACGCCGACGGCGGTATGCCGCAGCCGAACCTCGCCGGGACCGGGGGCGGGGACCGCCACGTCGGTGGCCCGGATCGCCTCGGGGCCGCCGTGCTCTTCTATCCGTAGTGCCAAAGGCATGGGCGCAGTGCGGGTTCCGATGGGTTTGCGACAGTGTAGGACAAGCGCGCGGGTGCTGCCCGCGACGGCCCGTCCCACCTTGAAATCGGCGGGTGTCGGCGTTATCATAAAACTACATGATATATGGATATATTAAATAGTTATATCCAAGCGAGGTGCCGCATGCTTTTTCGTCAGCTCTTCGACCACGAATCCAGCACCTACACGTATCTGATCGCGTCCGGACGCGGTCGCGAGGCGCTGATCATCGACCCGGTGAAGGGACAACTGCCCGTCTACCTGGACCTGATCAACCAGCTCGGCATCCGACTGGTGCGCGCCATCGACACGCACACGCACGCCGACCATGTCACCGCGCTCGGCGATCTGCGCGACGAGACCGGCTGTGTCACGGTGATGGGCGAATACACGCGCGCGGAATGCGTTTCCAGTCATGTCTCCGAGGGCGAGATCATCGACGTGGACGGTATCCGCCTGAAGTCGCTGTATACGCCGGGTCACACCAACGAGTCCTTCAGCTTCCTCCTGGACGGACGCGGCGAGACCCCGGACTCGGTGTTCACCGGCGACGTGCTGCTGATCCGCGGCTCCGGCCGCACGGATTTCCAGGGCGGCGATCCCTACAAGTCCTACGATTCCATCGTGAACAAGCTGTTCACGCTGGATGACGAGACGCTGGTCTACCCGGCCCACGACTACAAGGGCTTCACGGTCTCGACGATCTGGGAGGAGCGCCGCTACAACCCGCGGCTCGCCGGCAAGAGCGCCGAGGAGTACGCGGAGATCATGCGCAACCTGGACCTGCCGGACCCCAAGCTGATGGACGTCGCGGTGCCGGCGAACCTTGCCTGCGGTCAGCCCGCTTGAGCCGTCGCGGATGGCACGCCGAGGCGTCGGGCGGGGGATGGGGCACCGTCTCCCGCTGATCGCGCAGCTTCGGGAGGCCTGTCCCGGGGACTGGGTCCAGGATCTGATCGCCGGCACCGTCACGGCGATCCTCCTGGTGCCGCAGGGCATGGCCTACGCGCTGCTCGCGGGCCTGCCGCCGGAGACGGGGCTGTACGCCTCGATCGTGCCGCCGCTGGTCTACGCGCTTCTGGGTACCAGCCGCGCCCTGGCCGTGGGGCCGGTGGCGGTCGCCGCCCTCATGGTCGCGAACGCCCTCGGCCATTACGCCGGAGGCGACGAGGCGCGCTGGCTGACCGGGGCGCTGATCCTGGCCGCCGAAACGGGGCTGCTGCTGTTGTTGCTGGGCGCCTTGCGGATGGGGGCGCTGGTGAGCTTCATCAGCCATCCCGTGCTGTCCGGGTTCACCAGCGGCGCGGCCCTGCTGATCATCACCAGCCAGTTGCGCCATCTCACCGGCATCGACCTGGCGCGGGGCGACGCGTTCGATACCGTCCATGCCGCGGTCGCCCATATCGGCGAGATCCATTGGCCCACGGCGGCGTTCGCCGCGACCGCCATCGTTCTCCTGTTGCTGGCACGCGGGCCGTTGGTGCGGGCGTTGTCCGCCCTGGGCGTCGATCAGCAGCGGGCGTTGACCGTGTCGCGCACGGCGCCGCTGGCGGTCGTCGCCATGGCCACCGCGGCCGCGGCCGCGCTGCATGCGTCGGGCGTGCAGGGCCTCTCGATCGTGGGGGCGATCCCGGCCGGTCTGCCGCGCCCGGACCTGGCCTTCCTGTCGGCGCCGGGCTGGATCGAACTCGCGCCGTCGGCGGCGCTGATCGCGTTGGTCGGCTATGTGGAGAGCGTGTCGGTGGCCAAGGTCCTGGCCGCGCGCCGGCGCCAGAAGATCGACGCCAACCGCGAGCTGGTGGCACTGGGCGCCGGCAACCTGGCGGCCTCGGTGGCGGGTGCCATGCCGGTGGCGGGCGGCTTCTCGCGCTCCATGGTGAATTTCGACGCCGGTGCCCGGACCCAGCTCGCCGGCATCGTGACCGCGGTGTTGGTGGGCCTGGTGGCGCTGCTGTTCACCGGCTGGTTCCATTATCTGCCGCAGGCGGTCCTGGCGGCGATCATCGTGGTGGCGGTCGCCCGGTTGATCGACCTGGACGGCGCACGGCGCATCTGGCGCTACGATCGCGCCGACGGCCTGGCGCTGGCGGCGACCTTCGTCGCCGTGCTCACGCTCGGCATCGAGATCGGCCTGGTGATCGGTATCGGCCTGTCCCTGGCGCTGTACCTCTGGTGCACCAGCCAGCCGCACATGGCGGTGGTCGGACGCGTGCCCGGCACCGAGCATTTCCGCAACATCAAGCGGCACACGGTGGAGACCGATCCGCGCGTGCTGGCGATCCGCATCGACGAGAACCTGTACTTCGCCAACGCCGGCCAGGTCGAGGACTATATCGCCAGGCACCTCGCCTCGGCGCCGCAGGCCCGCTATCTGCTGCTGGTGATGGCGGCCGTCAATTACATCGACGCGAGCGGGCTGGAGATGCTGGAGCATCTCGAGGAGGATCTGACCCATGCGGGCGTGACATTGCACCTGTCCGAGGTGAAAGGGCCGGTGCAGGACCGCCTGAAGCAAACCCACCTGTACGCCCGCATCGCGGACCGTATCCACTTGACCACCGACCGGGCCGTCCGGTCGCTGACCCAGGAGACTGAACCGACATGATCAAGAAAGCTGCCGAACAGCGTCTGAAAGAGGCCGCCGAGTGCGTGGAATGCGTGGACGCCGACAAGATCGATCCGGACAACCTGGAGGGCTGGCTGATCCTCGACGTGCGCGAGGCGGACGAGTTCGCCAAGGGGCACATACCGGGCGCGATCAACGTCCCGCGCAGCCGTCTGGAGATGCTGGCGATCCAGAACGACGCGCTGCAGAAGGTCAAGGACTGCGACACCCTGGTCTACTGCGCCTCGGGCAAGCGCTCGCTGCTGGCGGCGGAGACCCTGAAGGCCCTCGGTGCCGCGCGGCCCGTGTCCATGGAGGGGGGCTTCAACGCCTGGCACGACAGCGGCAAGCCCGTGAAAAAGCCGGACTGAGCCGCTCAGAAACGGTCGGCACTGGCCTGCCGCCAGTGCCTCAGTGCCTCGTCGGGGGCGTCGCCGTCCAGCAGGCCGCCGGGCGGCGTCGCCGGATAGAGTTCGGCATAGGTGCGGGCCGGGCCGAACTCCGGCCGATGATAGATCAGGTCGGGGGTCAGTTCGTCCGGATGCGCGATGCCGAGCGCGCCGGTGAGGTCCAGGAACGACTGGAGCGTCAGGCGGTGGTAGTTATGCACCCGGATCGCCTTGCCCTGGACGTCCAGCGCGCGCATACGTTGCGGGGACTGGGTCGCCACGCCGGTGGGGCAGGTGCCGGTGTGGCAGCGGCGCGACTGGATGCAGCCGACCGCGAACATGAACGGCCGCGCCGCGTTGCAGCCGTCGGCGCCCAAGGCGCACTTGACCAGCATATCGAAGCCCATGGCCACCTTGCCGCTGGCCAGCAGACGGATATCGTCGCGCAGGCCGGCCCCGACCAGGGCGTTGTGCACGAAATTGATGCCCTCGTTGATATAGGTGCCCAGGGAATCCGAGAACTCCACCGGCGCCGCGCCGGTGCCGCCCTCGGCGCCGTCGACGGTGATGAAGTCCGGGCGGATGCCGGTCTCGCGCATGGCCTTGCAGATGGCCATGAACTCGCTCTTGCGGCCCAGGCACAGTTTGAAGCCGGTCGGCTTGCCGCCGGAGAGATCGCGCAGGCGGGCGACGAACTCGAGCAGGCCCGCGGGCGTGTCAAATTCGGGATGCGCCGGCGGCGACACGCAGGTGGTCCAGGGGTCGATCTCGCGAACCCGTGCGATCTCCTCGGTAACCTTGTTCGCCGGCAGTACGCCGCCGTGGGACGGCTTCGCCCCCTGCGATAGCTTGAGCTCGATCATGCGGACCGTGTCGCCAGCGGCCTTGGCCTCGAACGCGCCGCCATCGAAACGCCCCTCGCGCGTACGGCAGCCGAAGTAGCCGGTGCCGATCTCCCAGATCAGGTCGGCGCCGTGGGCCAGATGGTATTCGCTGATGCCGCCTTCGCCGGTGTTGTGGGCGAAGCCGCCCATGTGCGCGCCCTTGTTCATGGCCAGGACCGCGTTCGAGGACAACGAACCGAAGCTCATGGCCGAGATGTTCAGGCGCGAGGCATCGTAGGGCTTGGCGCATTGCTCGCCGCCGATGCGATGGCGGCCGGCCGAGGCCGGCGGGGTCTTGACCGCCAGGGAGTGCTCGGCGAAGTCGGCGCCGGCGGCCTCGACGTCGCGGATGGTGCCGAAGGGAGACGTGTCCGGCAGACCGTAGGCGCGCTCGTAGATGACCGTGCGCTGTTCCCGGTTGTAGGGCCGACCGCTCTGCTCGGACTCGAACAGATACTGGCGCAGCTCGGGCCGGATGAACTCCATCAGATAGCGGATGTGGCCGACGAGCGGATAGTTGCGCAGCACGTTATGGCGGGAATACAGGTCGTACAGGCCCACGGGCAGGCTGAGCAGAAACGGGCCCAGCGCCCATAGCCAGAGGGGCTCGAGCCATAGGGCCAGCCCCGACAGGCCGAGCACGAGGCAGGCATAGAGCGCGAACAGGGGGATCGGAAAGCCGAACATCGGAGTCCTCCGGAGGGATCGGGCACAGGATAACAAGGCCGGCGCGCCTCCCGTGTCCGGGGGTGAATGCCTATTGCGGCGGTGGCGGGGGCAACCAGGGTGACCGTCGGCGGGATCGGGAGGCCGCGTCCGCGTCGCGGGATACGCCCCGGACGGAGAACGTCACGGCCATCGCGCTTGCCGTCCGGTCGGTACTGACCCTCTCCCTGTCGGCGGGCCTGTTCGCGGCCGGTCAACCTCGTGCTGCTGCGCTACGGCGCGTGAAGGAAGGCATGATGAAGCGGCGTCACGCAAACGCGTCCTGAGGGATCGCGGGCGGCGCGACCCGATCCGGTGATCCCGGTGCTAGGATTCGCCCAGGTCCGGTTACGGTATCGACATGCGGGACACGGGGTCGACCGGTCATGACACGCGTTGGGCGTCGGCTCTGGGGCTGCTGCCGTTTGGCCGGCCGCGTTTCGACCGGCACCTGGCCGTCGCGCTCGCCTGCGCGCCGCTCTTCTGGCTGGCCCTGCGGACGCTGCCGGTATCTCCGCCGCTACCGGCGGCGCGGGAGATCGATGCCGTTCTCGTGTTCTCGCTCGTGCTCTGGTACCCGCTGGTCGAGGAAGTGGCCTTTCGCGGCGGGCTGCAGGGATGGTTGCGCGGCCACGCCGTCGCCAGGCGCGGCCTCGGCGGCGTCTCCCTGGCCAACATCCTGACCAGCCTCGCGTTCGTCGCCTGGCACGGGCTCTACCAGGGCGGCGGGGCGGCGCTTTTGGTATTCGTGCCCTCACTGATTTTCGGCTACTTCCGCGATCGATACGGGACGATCTACGCGGCCCTGTGCCTGCACGCCTGGTACAACGCCACCTTCCTGCTCGCCGTCTCCTTCCGACCTTGAGTCGCGGTAACCCGCGTTTTCGATCCAGGTCTTATCCCGCTTTTTAAGCGTTTATAGTTATAATTAAATGCTCGTTTATTATATCAATCGACGCAGAGGGACCTGTGCGACTTTCATCTTATTAATTAGTGAGGACACCCGAGATGAGGCACACAATCGAGTCGGCGATCCAACGGCCCGGGCGCGCCGGAACGCATGTCCGGGGGGCGTCGTCGCCCCTGGCCGCGGCGACCGCGATGGCCGTCGGTCTGACGGCAGGTATCGCCGGTGCGCAAACCACGCTGCAAGTACCGGCCCTGATGACCTGGAGCGACGTCAACGCGCTCACCGTCAATCCCGATGCCGAGGACGGCCGGACCTACCTGTATCCGGATGCCGTGACGCGCGACGCGGATACCGATCAGGACGGCACCGGCAGCCGCGCCTTCATCAGTTGGACGCTCGACAGCGGGCTCGGCGAGTCGCCGGGCATCCAGGTGGTCACGAACGACCTGAATTTCCCGCGCCGCAACTGCCTCATGGCCTCGGGCACCGACGCCACGTCGGGCGAGCGGAAGACCTGCAGCGACCCCCAGGGCAGCAGCAAGCGCTTCCGACTGGCCATCACCGAGCCCGATCAGCCGGTGGACCTGGTCTTCAATACCGGCAACGCGGATCTGGTGTACGCGGATCCCATCGATCCCACGGCCGAGGATTTCGAGGTCGGCCGGATCTATCGGGTGATCCAGAAGTACATCAACGACACCGGCAAGCGTCTCACCGGTTTCCGGATCGAGGTGGGTTTCGGCACCGGCGACAGCTTCGTGCCGGCGGATTTCGCGACCGATGATGTCGCCTTCGAGTTGCGCACGAATGTGCCGCGGGCGTTCTTCGGCGAGTATCGCGAGGACGACAACGGCCGCAAGGTATGGACCCCTGGCGAATACGCTACGTTCTCGCCCGCCATGTTCGATGTCCTGGAAGGTCGGTACCCGGGCGAGACGGGCTTCTTCGACGACGACATCGCGGGCCTGGTGCCGCCGCAGGATGTCGAGGCCGGAGACAAGACCCAGTACATCGACAGCGGCGACGACGTCGACGGCGCCACCGGCATCGTCGGTCCCACCACGGTCAACTATTTCGACATGAGTGCCAACCAGGCCGCGGGCGCCGGCCTCGCCGGCAGCCCGCTGGGCTACATGCTGCCGGTGCAATTGTTGCCGACCGGCATCTACGAGGACGACGACGGCGATCCGGCCACCGAGGGCGAACTGGTCGCCTGGTGGGACGGCAGCGACTGGCGCTATGGCCATGAACAGGATTTCGCGGTGGTCTCCGACGACCAGCTGAAGGCCTGGGCGAAACGTCCCCTCAGCGAGGACGAAGTGTTGGAGCCGCCGCGCTACGAGATCGGCCTGATCGACGACATGGCGGGCCTCAATGTCGACACCTTCATCTATATCGGCGAGGACTTCGACGTCGAGGCGCACGACACGCTGACCCTGCGCTTTACCGCCCATTCGGTTGAGAGCGACACCATCGCCGGTAGCGAGACGCCGGCGTGGATGGCGGCCGGCAGCGAGCCGCCCGCCCTGGACGACTATCGGCCGTCGGATAGTGGCGGCAGCGACGACGACGACTTCCTGGGTTGCAGCTACAACCCGCGGGCACCGTTCGATCCCACCGTCCTCGTGCTGCTCGCGGCCGCGCTCCTGGGCATGGGGCTGCGGCGCCGGGCCTGAGCGTCCGGACGGGTCCACGACCGGGATTCCCCGCCGGCGGTCCCGCCGCCGGCGGGCTTGCCCGATCCCGCCGGATAACACGAGAAGCTTGCCCATGAATGTATCGATACGACGGTCCCGGCGGCACGGTGCCTTCTGGCACTTGGCGACCGGGATAATGCTCGCACTGATCGGCGCGGCGCCCGCGTCGAGCCTGGCGGGCGCCGCGGACGCCACCATGCAACAGTCACCCGATGCCGTACATTCGTCCGGCAACGCCGTTCGCCTGGAGGCCGCCCTGCGAGAGATGGATCGTCTGCGCGCGCGACTGCAGACCACTGAGGACAAAGCGTCGCGGGCACGGCTGCTGGCGGATTATCGCGGGGCGTTGGCCGAGGGCATGTCGTCGCTGCCGCGCGCCGCCAATCCCGACATCGGTGGCGCCGGCGACCCGGCCGAGCAGGTCCGTCTGCTCAAGCGGCAGCAGCGCCGCTTACAGGGTCTGATCCAGCATCTCTGGACTTATATCCGCCTTAGCGGGGCGGACGCGCCATAGTCCCGTTGCCCTTGTTCCGTCGGGGATGCCCGGTGCCCGGGCACGCTCGTTTCAGCGGTTCACGATGAAGGTCGTCCGGTCCAACCCGGTATTGCCGTTGCCGGGATCGTGGGCGTAGACCGTCACGTCGTATACCCCCGGTCCGTCCACGCGGATTTCGCCCCCGAAACGGCTGGTCTCGCCCGCGTAGTCCAGGGCGACGCGGCGCGTCTTGCCGCCGTCGCGGCGGACCAGGGCGGTCACCTCGTAATCGTCGGCGTCCCACAGGCCGCCGGGCTCGATCGGACAGCCGCACATCATGGTGACGTTGGCCGTCACCGGCACGCTCGCGGTATCGGCGGACAGCTTGATGTGGGCCGGTGGCGCCAGTACGTCGACCACGAAGCCGGGCAGTTCCAGAACCCAGCCGTCGCCGCCGGTGATATCGCGGCCCGGGACGACCCACTGGGTGGACACGATCCGGTGCGCGGCCTGGGGCTGGGCCAGCGGCCCATAGGCCTCGACCTCGACCAGCCGTGGCGCGTCCAGGTCCAGGGTGGTCTCGAAGGCGGCCGCCGAGGCATCCGCCAGGCCGGCGCGCCGGCCGCCGTCCTCGTGCATCAGCCGGCCGGTATCGCCGGTGCCGCCCCGGGTCAGTCCCGTGGCCAGCGTCTCGCCGGTGTGCGCGTCGCGCAGGGTGATGCGCACGCCGCCCATGCTGGTGCCGACGAACTTGGCGTCCTTGCTGAGCACGCGGACCGTGATCCCGGTGGGTTCGGCCGCGGCGACGCCCGCCGCCAGCAGCGCGGCGCCGGCCAGGATTGTGGTTGCGATCTTGCGCATGGGATCTCCGTTTCGGTATGGGTGGGAAACGTCAGCCGGTGGGCGTGTCGGGGTCGGTCGCCGGTGGCGTCGACGGTTGTTCGGTCTCGCCGCCGCCATCGTGCGGGATGATCAGCATGGGACGCATGCTGTTGTGCAGGACATGGTCGGTGACGCTGCCCAGGAGCAGGCTCGCGACGGCACCGTGGCCGCGCGAGCCGAGCACGATCAGGTCGGCGCCCCGGCGTTCCGCTTCCTCGACGATCGCCGGGCCGATACGGCCGCTCTGTAGCACCGGCACAGTCTCGATGCCGGCCTCCCGCAGCTCGCTCTCGGCCGCCCGCAGTATCTCCACGCCCTCGACGCTCTCCGCGTTGGCCAGGCGCTCCACGTAGCGTTTTTCCACCAGGGACTTGCGGGCCAGCTCCAGGGTCTCGTCGGGGATTTCGTAGACCAGGAACACGATCACGCGGGCATGACAGAGCAGGGCCAGTTCCCTGACACGCCGGCCCGCCTCGCGGGAAGCCTCGGAACCGTCGGTGGCGAACAGGATACGGTCGAACATGTCGTCACTCCGTCGGAGTCAGCAGGGGGCGGCGTTCGGCATGGCGCAGCGCTCGCGGTGCGCGGGCGCCGGGCAGCAGGCGCATCGCGCCGTAGACGACGATACCCGAGATCATGCCGGGCAGGATTTCGTAGACGTCGTCGCCCCAGCCCAGTATGAAACGCCAGACGATCACGGTGGCGACGCCGCTCGCGATCACCGCGACCGAGCGTCCCGGCGGTAGGCTGCCCCAATAAAGCCGCCCCAGCATCAGGGGTCCCAGGCCGGCGGCCAGTCCGGACCAGGAGATGATCACAAGCGCGAACACGGTCGTTCCCGAGGTCACCGCGACCGCGAGCACCGCCAGGGTGACGACGGCCGTCGCGATCTTCGCCTTCCAGTAGGACTGTCCCATGCCCGGCACCAGGTCCTGGCTGATCGCGGCCGAGCAGGCGAGCAGTTGCGAGTCGGCGGTGGAGATGGTGGCGGCGAACAGGCCCGCCAGCACGAAGCCGACCAGTAACGACGGCAGGAAGCGTTGTGCCAGCTCCGGCAGGGCCAGTTCGGGATCGAAGGCCGAGGTCTCGGGCAACAGGATGCGGGCGTACAGGCCCACGGCGACGGTCGCGAACGCGAACGGCACATACCATGTGAAATAGATGCGCCGCGTCTTCCGGATCAATTCGGTCGAGCGCAGGGCCATGGTCCGGATCAGGATATGCGGTTGTCCGACCACGCCCAGTCCGGCCGCGATCCAGCCCAGCACGAAAGCGAGAAAGCCGAATTCAAGGTCGGCAGGCACCAACCGCACCAGGGAGGGATCCTCGGCGGCCAGCAGGGACAGCAGCGCGACCGGCGAGCCGAGCCGGAGCATACAGATCACGACCAGGGCCAGCATGGCGCCGAGCATCACGACCGCCTGCGCCGCGTCGGTCCAGATCGAGGCGCGGATGCCGCCGGCGAAGCTGTAGAGCAGGATGATGCCGGCCCCGGCGACTGCGCCCGCGGCCTCCGGCCAGTCGAACATTACGTGCAGCGCCTTGCTGCCCGCGGTGAGTTGGGCCGCGGCATAACTGGTGAGGAAAACCAGGGTGACGAGGCCGGCCGCGCGGGCGACCCGGCGCTCGACCCGGCCGCCACGGTTCGCCAGGAAGGCTGGGATGGTGTTCGCCGGCTGGAGTTCCGAGACCCGGCGCAGGCGCGGGTGCACGGTGTGCCAGGCGACCCAGTCGCCCGCGATCCAGCCGGCCATCAGCCAGATCGCGGAAAGGCCCTGGGCATAGGTATAGCCGATCAGGCCGATGAACATGTAGCCGCTGTTGTTCGTGACCACCGACGACAGGGCGGTGAGCCAGGGACCGACACTGTGGCTGGCCACCAGGTAGTCCTCGACGCTCGCCGTCTTCTTGCGCATCGACAGCATGCCGATGACGACGAACAGCAGCAGGCTCGCGAGAAAGCTGACGGCGACCAGTGACATGGCCCGGAGGGTAGCGCCCCGTCGCGCAGGGCCGGTTGATCTGGATCAACCGCCGTTTTCGGCCGCTATCGCCCCGCGGCGTCGCGGGCGGACGCCGTTCCCGTGTTGCGGTCGGTCGTCCTCAGCGCAACTCGAACTCGGCCGGCACCGGCGCCGCCATGTACTTGCGGTAATCGTCGGGCGTGGACGGCCAGGTATCCGGCACGCCGCGATCATCCAGGTACCAGTTGGCGCAGCCGGTGACCCAGGCGGTGTTGTCCATGTCCGCCTCCATCTCGGCGTCGAGGCGGGCGGCGGCATCCGCGCGCGGCGTCAGCAGGGTGCCCTCGTCGCGCCGCAGGCGCTCGATGCAGGCCATGATGTAGTTGGTCTGGGTCTCCGCGATCGAGATCACCGAGTAGTTGGCGATCGGCGTCTTGGGGCCCAGGATCAGGAAGAAGTTGGGAAAGCCGGGCACCGCCACCGTGCGGTGGGCGTGCGGGCGGTCCGCCCAGGCCTCGCTCAGGGTGTGGCCGTCGGCCGTCTCCAGCTCGATGGGGCGGACGTAGTCGTGCGCCCGGAAACCGGTGGCCAGCACCAGCACGTCCAGTTCGTGCAGCTTGCCGTCGCGGGTCACCACGCCCTCGGGCACGACACGCTCGATGTCGTCGGTGACCAGGTTCACGTTCGGGCGCTGCATGGCGTCGTAATAGCCCCAGGACAGGATCATGCGCTTGCACATGGAGGCGTAGTCCGGCGTCAGCTTGCGGCGCAGTTCGGGGTCGCGCACGCGATTGAGGTTCCAGTTTACGACCCGGTCGATGAGCTTGTAGCGCAGGCTGTTGCGGTTGACCACGGCGTACGAGAAGACGCGCTCCCAGCCGAGCTGATAGAGCTTGTACAGGGCCCGCATCAGGCCCGGCACCCGCCGCGCCAGGGTGCGGCCGAGGCGGCCGTACTTGCGGTCGGGGTAGGGGAATATCCACTGCGGCGTGCGCTGGAACACGGTGAGGTCCTGGCCGCGGCGGCCGAGCTCGGTGGTGATCTGGACGCCGGTGGAGCCGGTGCCGATCAGGCCCACGCGCTTGCCGGTCAGGTCCAGGTCCTCGGGCCAGCGGGCCGAGTGGAAGCAGTCGCCGGCGAAGCTGTCCAGGCCCTCGATGTCCGGATACGACGGGTGGTGCAGGACGCCGGTGGCGGCGACCACGACATCGGCCGTGTCGGTGGCGCCGTCACGCGTGGTCAGGTGCCAGCGGTTGCCGTCGTGGCGGCCGTGGGTCAGCTCGCTGTTGAAGCGGATGTGCCGGCGCAGGTCGTACTTGTCGGCGATCGAGCGCATGTAGCGCTGGATCTCGGGGCCCTGCGCGAAGCGGTGCTCCCACTCCGGGTTGGGCTCGAACGTGTAGGTGTAATAGTGGGCGGGGACATCGCAGGAAAGGCCCGGATAGCGGTTCTCGCGCCAGGTGCCGCCGACCTCCGAGGCCTTCTCGTGGATGGTGAAATCCTCGATCCCGGCGTTCTTGAGCCGGATACCCATGAGCATGCCGGACATGCCGGCGCCGACGATCGCGACTCGCGGCTGCGTGATGGCCATATTGTCACTCCTCCCGGGCCTTGCGCCCGCGATGCACTGTAATATCAGTATTTATGGTCGGACAGTTTGTCCGATCCCTTGATGCTAGCGGATCGCCGCCGACTCGGCAATGGCATAATGCGGCGCTCATGAAAGCGACAGCGGACAGTATCGGCGGACGGCGGGTCGCCAACCGCGAGGCCATCGAGGCCCGCCTGGTCGACGCCATGGAGCGCCTGATCGACTCGGGGCGCGGGTTCGCCGCGGTGAGCGTCGCCGCCCTGGCGCGCGAAGCGGGCATCGCCCGCTCGACGTTCTATTTCTACTTCCGGGACCGGGGCATGCTCCTGCGGCGGCTGCTGCAGCGGGTGGCCGACGAGATCATCGAGGCCACCGGCGTCTGGCTGGCGCTGCCGGAGGCCACCGACCGGCGCGCCCTGGACGACGCCTTCCTGGGCGCGCTCACCGTCTATGATCGCCACAGGGCGGTGATGACTGCCGCGATCGAGACCGCCACCCACGATGCCTCGGTGCGCGCGGCGCTGGACGACATGATGGCGCGGCTGATCGAGCGCGTGCGCCATGCCATCGTGCGCCTGCGGGAGACCGGCCGGGCGCACCCGGACGCGGACCCCGAACTGGCGGAAGTGCTGACCTGGTCCTCGCTCTACACCACCCATGAAATGCTGGGGCAGGGCGGGGCGGACCGGGTGGCGGTCTTGTCCGGCCACCTCGCGCATATCACCTGGCGCGCGGTCTTCGCCGACGGCGGCAACCGCTAGCTCGGACCGCCAGGCGGCGGTCCCGGAACGGAATCCGGCAGACCTGGGATGTTGCTCCGGCCGGTACGTCGACGGACGATGCCGGTCACCCCGGCGGGCGGAGCGTCAGAGGGGCAGGCGAGGTGTGCCGCCGTCGTGCTCCAGTTCCCAGCGGGCGTGCCAGATACCATCCGTGCGTTCCAGGACCAGGTAATTGCGCTGGGCGGTATAGATGCCGCGGCGGCCGGGCAGGGGATGCAGCCGGATCGGATGGCCGGGCAGGGGCGATTCGCCGAGGCGGGCGAGGGCGCCCAGGCTGCGCGCGTACCAACGCGGCGGCGGCGGATGCGTGATGCCGGAGGCGATCAGTTGGTGCATCGGCCGCGGGCCGTAGGCCAGGGTCCCGTGTGTCGCCAGATGGATTTCGCCCGAGAGCACCGTCACGTGTTGCCCGGGCTGGCCGTGGTTGTCCAGGAGGCGGCGCAGGAAGCGCCGCCATTCGGCACGGTGGGCCCGGCTCTGCCACTGATCGCGCAGGTCGTCCTCGTATTTCTGCACGCCGGGCATGAGCAACAGGCTCCGCTCGACCCAGGACAGCCGCGGCCCCAGTACCGGGACGCTGGACAGGACGAATACCCGCTCCGCGGTCGCCGCGTTCATCGCGCGCTCGAAGGTGTCGTGCCCGAGTTCGCTCATGACCCGATCCGGGCGGCGACCGGAACGCAGATCCGGGGCCACCAGGTCCACGCCCGGCAACGATGTCGCCCAGGACAGCGTCCCGCCGCCGGCGTCCAGGCAGATGGGCGGCGGCCCGTCCGGATGCGCGCCGAGCTGGAACAGCATGAACAGCTCCCGCGCCACGCCGAAGACCGCGCGCCCGATCGGCGAATCGAGCTGCGCCGGTTTCAGGGACCCCCAACCGTCGCAGATGTCGTGGTCGTCCCACATGCACAACGAGGGTATCCGGGCCAGCAGGGCGGCGGGGCCTTCCTGGGTGTAGAGCTGCAGGTAGCGCTCGAACAGGTGCGTGCGCAGCGCGTTGCGGATCGCCAGCAGGACGTTCGGATCGCGGGTCGCGGCGGGTTCGCCGTCGCGCCAGGCCCGTAACTCCGGCCGCGAATCCAGCATCTCGTCGGCATAGATCTGGTCGCCGCCCTGCAACAGCAGATGGAAGGGGGCGGCCTCGTGCTGTCGGGCGAGCCGGTGCCAGAGCACGTTCCGTTCCTCGAGCGGCCGTTCGCGATCGCCGTGCTCCTGGCCGTTGCAGGACACGTAGGCGAGGCGTAGATCGCCCGCCATGACGGTTTCCACGGGGTAGCGGGCGCCGTCCAGCGTGTACGACGCATCCGGCTGCGTCGCGAGATCGAAGCTGTAGCGCCAGACCTTGACGCCGTGCCAGACGTACAGCGGCTCGGCTTTCACGGTTCCGCCTTCGGCGTGCAGGTCGGGCGGGTTCTCGCGCTCCGGCCGGACCAGGATCGCCGCCAGCGAGATCCGTTCGCCGTGATGGCCGCGGAAATACAGGAAGGGCCCGGCGCGATCGATGCGCGGTGCCGCGGGCCTGTCGGCGCGCGCCTGGTCGTCGATGGGAATGGGACTCATGGCCTGTCCGACAGCACCGTGTCGGGGACGTTCGGGGTCGCACCCGTCACCGGGCCGTCTCGCCGCCGGCGCCGCAGCCGCCGCCGGCCTGGGTGACCGGGGGCGGGCTGCCGGGGCGATAGCGGACCAGCACGGGATAGGGCTCGCCGCTCTCGTCCTGCATGTTGGAGATGCCGCGATACGTCAGCAGCCGCTTGCTCCCGGGGTCGTAGGTCAGCACCAGATCCTCCACGAACCAGTCCGCCAACAACATATCGACCGTCACGCGAAAGCGCACAGCCCGCTCGCCGTCCAGCATGGTGTCCTCGATCCGATGTATCCGCATGTCGGCGATTTTCTGACGCGCGGCAAGGACGAAATCGAACGTCACCGGCTCGCCGGCCATGAGTCGCTCGAAACGCGACTGCACGAACGGATGGATGCCGGAATCCCCGACCATGCCGGGCCGCGGCTCGAACGGCTCCACGACGACCTCGCCGTTGGGGCCCTCGCGCTTGAACATCCGCCAGTCGCCTTCCGGACCGCGCCGGATGCCGGCGGTGTCGCCGGAGCTCAGGACACGCAGCCGGAACTCGGGGATGAACCGGTTGTGCGACAAGTCCATCGATTTGCGCCCGATGATCTCGCCGCCGGCATCGCGATACACCACCCGCCACCGCAACGGGGGATCGTGCTCGTCGACCGGCCTGTAGTGGGCCGTGAACGCCAGGTCATCCGAGTGCGCGTGGTAGGCGTAGCCCGTATAGCAATGCGACGGCAGTTCCGCCGATGCGGCCGTGCACAGCACGACGGGAAGCGCGGCTAGCAATCGCGGCATGACTCTCCCTTGGGGCGCGGATGGCGGACTGGCGTGTGCCGGATCAGGTTCCGGCACTATTGCACAGGCCCGGACCGATACTCTAGCCGCGGACCCACGGTAAGCCACGGATGCGAGGCATCAAGGGCGGCTACCCGTACCCGTGTGTATGTCGCCGGACGGCGCTGGAAGCGGCGAGACCGGCCCGGAATGCCCTGGCGCGCGGCCTCACGTGCCGCGATCGCCCTGAATTTTCAGATGGGCTGCGCGGTGGGGCGGAACAGGATTTCATTCACGTCGACCTCCGCGGGCTCGTTGACGGCGAAGGCGACCATCCGGGCAAAACTGTCGGCCGGGATGGCGATCTGGTCGACGAAGGCCTTGGTTTGCTCTCGGATCTCCTTTTCGCTGATCTGATCGAGCAGTTCGGTCGCCACCGCGCCGGGCGAGATCACGGTCGTGCGGATATTGTAGGGCTTCACCTCCTGGCGCAGGCCCTCGGAAAGCGCCCGGACGCCGAACTTCGTGGCGCAATAGACCGTGGCATCGGGGCCGAGCTTATGGCCGTAGACAGAGGACACATTGATGATGTGACCGGATTGCTGTTCCTTCATGTAGGGCAGGGCGGCCGCGATCCCATAGAGCGTGCCCTTGAGGTTGACGTCGATCATCCGGTCCCATTCGTCGACCTTGAGCCGCTCCATCGGGGCGAGGGGCATCAGGCCCGCGTTGTTGAGCAAGACGTCGACCTTGCCGAACGACTCGACCGCGGTATCGACCAGATTCTTGACTTGATCGCGCTCGGTGACGTCGGTCGCGACCGCCTTGGCCTTGTGTCCGGCGTCGATCAGTTCGCGCTCCAGCCTGTCGAGGCGTTCCTTCCGGCGAGCACCGAGCACGACGACGGCGCCCCGCTCGGCGAGATGGTGGGCGGTGGCTTCGCCGTTGCCGCTGCTCGCACCGGTGATGACGACGACCTTGCCTTGGATGTTGTCGGTCATGCGATATTCTCCTTCATGCGTGCATGGTCGGACGGTGCCGCAACTTCCGTTATTCGGCGGCACCGCCGTTGTATTGCCGGTCGGTCACCGGCTCTTTCCAGATAACGTTTTCGCCGTTCTTGAGTTGCTGGATGGCGAGATGGGTCACCGCGTTCGTATCGGTGGCCCCGTGCCAGTGCTTTACGCCGGGCGGGGTCCGGATAACGTCGCCGGGCCGCATGATTCGCTTTTCGCCGTCTTCCGCCTGAACCCAGCCCGTGCCTTCGGTCACGATCAGCACCTGTCCGGCGGGGTGCGTGTGCCAGTGCGAACGGGCCCCGGGCAGGAAGGTGACCGATGCGCCGTTCGAGCGGAAGCTGTCGCCGGCGGAAAATAGCGGTTCCACGTAGGCGGTCCCCGTGAAGTAATCGTCCGGGCCGATGTAACCCTCGCGATCCCCGTTTTGCGAAACCTGCATCCCCTGAGCGAACGCGCCGCCGGTCCATATCAGGCAGGCGGCCGCAATCAGTGCTCGGTGTGTCATGGGGTATCTCCCGTGTCGTGTTCGGGCAAGAATGACGAGGATGCCATCGACGCGGGCATCCTCCCGGCATGCGTCGATCGCGTGCCGAGCGTTATACGCCCGTATCGGCGCGGTCCGCGCGTACGATCTCGTGCCGCAGCCAGACCACGCCACCCGCGAGGGTGTCGCAAGAGAGCAGACGCAGATGCTGCCCCTCGCACGGCAAAGAATCCGGCGGGCCCGCATGCTCGTAGATCGCGGGCACGCCCGACAGGCCGTCGATGGCGGGGCAGATCAGCGTGCTTGTCGCGTCGATCAGGCCCGCGGCGAGGAATGCGCCGTTGGTCATGCCGCCGCCCTCCAGGATCAGGTGACGACTCCCCAGCGCCTCCCCGATCTCCGCCATCGCCGGACCGAGGCGTTCGCCATCCGGGCCGGCGAAAACATAAGAGACCCCCGCCCGTCGGAGTCGGGCGAGACAATCGTCCGTCACCCGTTCCGAGAGCAGGGTCACGACGTGATCGCCGTCGATGTCGTTCCGGGTATGGCGAAGACGGCCCCGTGGGTCGATCACCACGGCGATCCCGCGATCGCCGGGATCGGCCCAATGGGCGGGGCGCGCCTCCGGGGTCTCGCGCAGGTCGGGCGTGGTGTCCTGGTCGAGATGGTCGAGGATGCTGCGGCGGCCCACGATCCAGCCGTCGCCGCCCAGGCGCTCGGCCGTATCCTCGTAATGTTCCTCGATCAGTTCCGACACCCGTCCGTCCGCCGGATCGGTCCAGCGGTCCGGGTCCAGGCGGCCGTCGAGCGAGGTGATCATGTGGCAGGTGATCTTGGGACGCATCAGCCGGCGTAGTCCGCGTCGCTGACTTTCTCCAGCCAGGTCACGGGCGAGCCGTCCTGACTTTCCTGGATGGCGATATGGGTCATGGCGATATCCGGCGCCGCCCCGTGCCAGTGTTTCTCATCCGGCGGGATCCAGACCACGTCGCCTGGGTGGATCACCTCGACCGGTCCGCCGTCGCGCTGTACGCGACCGACGCCCTGCGTGACGACCAGGGTCTGGCCTAGTGGGTGCGTGTGCCAAGCGGTGCGCGCGCCGGGCTCGAAGGTCACGGCGGCGCCCGATGTTCGGCCCGGCGCCTCGGCGGCGAAAAGCGGATCGATCCGGACTGTGCCGGTGAAATAAGCCTCGGGCCCCGCCTGCGATGGCCGGGTATCGACTCGCGTGATCTGCATGGGGTGACGCCTCCTTCCCCTGTCTGACAACCGCATGACAGGAACGATATTGTTGCGGCAGCCGTGAATAAACAGGGGATGCTAGCTTACAGTTATGAATGAAATTCAATAATATGCCGCCGATACCATCGTCATCGACCCGGTCGGGACCGAGGCAATCGCGCGCATTCGTGAGGGAGTTTTATCGGTGCTGAGAGAGAATGTCGTCGATCTGATGTCCTTCGTGGCCGTGGCGCGAGCGGGCAGCTTCACCCGCGCCGCCGCCCAGGTCGGCGTTTCGCAATCCGCCTTGAGCCATGCCGTACGGGGGCTGGAAGGGCGCCTCGGCATCCGCTTGCTTGCCCGCACGACCCGCCAGGTCAGACCGACCTCGGAGGGCGAACGCGTCCTGGCGCGGATCGCCCCGCATTTCGCGGAGATCGAGGACGAACTCAAGGCCCTGGTGGAGATGCGGGACCGGCCGGCCGGAACGATCCGGATTACGGCCACCGACCATGCCGCCGATACGGTGATCTGGCCCAAGCTGGCGCCCGTTCTCAAGGATTATCCGGAGCTCAAGGTCGAGATCGTCACGGATTACGCCCTGACCGATATCGTGGCCGAGCGTTTCGATGCCGGGGTGCGCCTCGGGGAGCAGGTGTCAGAGGGCATGATCGCCGTCCGGGTCGGACCGGATTTCCGCATGCTCGCGGTCGCCGCGCCGTCGTATTTCCGGGGACGGGAACGGCCGCGCGTGCCGGAGGACCTGACGGAGCATTGCTGCATCAATCTGCGTCTGGCGACACACGGTGCTATCTATGCCTGGGAATTCGAGCAGGGCGGGCGCGAGTTGCGAGTGCGCGTCGACGGACAACTGACCTTCAATACCGTCTACTCGGTCGTCGATGCCGCGCTTCTGGGGTACGGGATCGGCTACGTCCCGGAGGACCTGGTGCGTCGTCATATCGACCGGGGACGCCTGGCATCCGTGCTCGAGGACTGGAGTCCGCCATTCCCGGGCTATTATCTGTACTACCCACATCGCCGGCGTTTCTCGCCGGCATTCGACGTCGTCGTCGAGGCAATGCGTTATCCGGTATGACAACGACGTCATTGTCGGCGCGCAGCACGCATGATTGGCTTCCATGTGAAACCGGGCATGCGGCCGCCACATCGGCGTGCTTCTCGCCGGTTCGCCGATGACGGCACCGACATGGTTATTTGCGGGATGCCGCAAATCGAGCGACCCTGCCGGTGTGACTATGCGATGGCATCGAGGAGACTCGCATGATTTCCCTGACGATCAACGGAGAAAAGCACGAGCTCGACGTGCCCGACGGAATGCCCCTGTTGTGGGCGCTGCGCGACGTCGTCGGGCTCAGGGGCACGAAGTTCGGTTGCGGCATGTCGCTCTGCGGCGCCTGCACCGTCCACCTGGACGGACAGGCGACCCGCTCCTGCGTCACCCCCGTCTCGCAGGCCGCGGGCAAATCGGTCACGACCATCGAGGCGATGGGCGATGACGCCGTGGGGCGGCGCGTGCAGCAAGCCTGGCTCGATCTCGGCGTAGCCCAGTGCGGCTACTGCCAGGGCGGCCAGATCATGACCGCCACCGCGCTGCTCAAGAACAATCCCGCTCCCGACAGGCAGGAGATACGCGACGCGATGAACGGCAACCTGTGCCGGTGCGGCACGTACAACCGGATCGAGCAGGCCGTCGACCGCGCGGCGCAGGAACCGCGCGAGGAGGGGCAGGCATGAGCCAGGACAGCGACACCCTGCTGCTCGCGAACGTCAGCCGCCGGCATTTCCTGCAGGGTCTGGCCGCGGGCGGGGCCCTCGTCATCGCCGCGCGCTGGGACCTGGCGCTCGCCGAGGAGGACAAGGAATACGGTGCCGATGCCATGCCGCACGGCTGGGTCGACGATCCCAACGTGTTCATCCGCATCGACACCGACGGCACCGTCACCATCACCAACCACCGTTCCGAGATGGGGCAGGGCATCCGCACCAGTCTGGTGATGGTGGCCGCCGACGAGCTCGGAGCCGACTGGGACCGGGTGCGCGTCGAGCAGGCGCCGGGCGACGAGGAGAAATACGGCAACCAGAACACCGACGGCTCCCGCAGCATGCGGCACTGGTTCGATCCCATGCGCCGCAGCGCCGCGGCCGCCCGGACCATGCTCGAACGCGCCGCCGCCGAGCGCTGGCAGGTGCCGGTCGGCGAGTGCCGGGCCGAGGTGCATGTCGTGCGTCACGAGCCTTCCGGCCGCGAGCTCGGTTTTGGCGAGCTGGCCGCCGCCGCCCGCGAACTGCCGGTGCCGGACCGCAAGGAACTGGTGCTCAAGTCGCCGGACGAGTGGCGTTTCATCGGCCGCGAGACCGGGCCGTCCCGTCATGCGCGCGGTTTCGAGGTCGAACGTCCGCTGGCCATCGACGGCAAGGCGATCGTGAGCGGCGAGGCGGCCTACGGCGCGGACATCGTCCTCGACGACATGGTTTTCGCCACGGTCGCCCGGGCGCCGGCCTACGGCGCCACCGTCAAGGCCGTCGACGACGCCGAGACCCGCGGCATGCCGGGCGTGCTGGACGTAATCCGGATCGAGGGCACCGGCCAGCCGGCCGGCTTCAAGCCGCTGGGCGGAGTCGCGGTGGTCGCGGAGAACACCTGGGCCGCGATCGAGGGGCGCAAGGCGCTCGCCATCGAATGGGACTTCGGGCCCGCCGGCGACAATGCCTCTTACGATTCGGTCGCTTACAAGGAGATGCTCGAAACCGCCTCACGCTCGCCGGGCAAGAAGATCCGCGACCGCGGCGATATCGAACGGGCGCTGTCCGAGGCGTCGAATGTCGTCGAGGCGACCTACTACATGCCGCACATGGCGCAGGCCCCCATGGAGCCGCCGGTCGCCATCGCCCGGATCGTCGACGGCAAGGCGGAGGTCTGGGCGCCGGTCCAGAATCCGCAGGCGACACGGGAAGGCGTCGCGGAGCGGCTGGGCATCGACTTCGAGGACGTCACCGTGAACGTGACGCTCCTCGGCGGTGGTTTCGGGCGCAAGTCCAAGCCCGATTTCGTGTTCGAGGCCGTCGACCTGAGCAAGGCCCTCGACGGCCGTCCCGTGCGGGTGCAATGGACGCGCGAGGACGATCTGCACCATACCTATTTCCATGCCGTGTCGGTGGAGCGCCTCGACGCCGGCCTGGACGACGGCGGCAAGGTGACGGGCTGGCGTCACCGGACGCTGTCCCCCAGCATCAGCTCGCTGTTCCAGGAGGACCCGGAGCACAAGGCCGGCTTCGAGCTCGGCATGGGCTTCAACACGATGCCCTTCGACATCCCGGCCATCCGGCTGGAGAACCCGGAGGCGCCCGCGCACGTGCGCATCGGCTGGTTCCGTTCCGTCTACAACCTGCCGCACGCCTTCTCGATCCAGAGCTTCGCCGCCGAACTCGCCGCCGCGGCCGGCCGGGACCACCGCGATTTCCTGCTGGAGCTGCTGGGCCCGCCGCGCGAGATCGACCCGCGCAAGCTGGGCGACGAATGGAACTACGGCGAGAATCCCGCACTGTACCCGATCGACATCGCACGCATGCGCAAGGTGATCGAGACCGCCACCGAGGCCGCGGGCTGGGGCAGGGAGATGCCGCCCGGACGCGGTCTCGGCCTGGCGATGCACCACAGTTTCGCCTCCTACACGGCGGTGGTGCTCGACGTGGGTGTGGACGACGACGGCAACGTAACCGTGCACAACGCCGATATCGCGTTCGACTGCGGCCCCCAGGTCAACCCGGAGCGCATCCGCTCGCAGCTCGAGGGCGCCTGCGTCATGGGGATCGGGATCGCCCTGCAGAGCGAGATCAGCTTCGCCGAGGGCCGGGTCCAGCAGGACAACTTCCATCAGTACCTGATCCCGCGCATGGCGCAGGCACCGCGCGCGGTCCGTGTCCATCTGATCGAGCCCGCCGAGGACGCGGAGCTCGGCGGTGTCGGCGAGCCGGGACTGCCGCCCGTGCCGCCGGCCCTGTGCAATGCGATCCATGCCGCGACCGGCAAACGCATCCGGCAGCTGCCGGTCGGCGACCAACTGGCGGGCTAGGGTGCCGGGATACACACGGATCGGGCGGCGCGTCTGATGGTCGGGCTGCTGCTGGCCGCCGGTGCCGGCGCCCGCTACGGCGGCGACAAGCTGCTTGCCAGGCTGCCGGACGGCCGCACGCTCGCCGACGCCTCGGCCAGCGCCATGGCGGGCGTCCTGCAGCGGGTCGTCGCGATCGTGCGGCCGGGCGATCGCGTGCTGGCCGGCGTGCTCGCGGAGGCCGGTTGCGAGATCCGGGTGTGCCGGACGGCGGAAGAGGGCATGGGGGCCAGTCTCGCCTGCGGCGTGGCCCATACGGCGGATGCCGACGGCTGGATCGTCGGCCTGGCCGATATGCCGCTCATCCGGCGCGAGACCATCGCCCGGGTGGCCGACCTCCTGACGGGCGAGCCGCGCGCGATCGCGGCCCCGGTGCACGAGGGACGGCGGGGGCACCCGGTCGGTTTCGGCCGCGCCCATGGTCCGGACTTGCGCGCCCTGGGCGGTGACAGGGGCGCTCGCCCGGTGCTCGAATCCCACCGGGCCTGGCTGCGGACGTTCGACACCGACGACGCCGGCGTGCTCGCCGACGTGGATACCGACTCCGACTTGCGACGATTGGCGTGCATGGCAATGACAGCCACGGAAGAGGGGGCCTGAACGGTGACTGACACGAGCCCGGTCCGATCCGCCGTGACAGCCTCACCCCCGGTATGGCCCGTCCGGCAGGCGTGGCCCGATTGGCCGGTGTACGGACTCGACAGCGATCTGCTGCCCATCCTCGAGGATTGGCACGCCCGCGGGCATCGCGCCGCGCTGGCGACCCTGGTGAGCGTGTGCGGGTCCTCGCCGCGCCCCCTGGGCAGCGAGATGGCGGTCAACGACGCCGGCGAGGTCGCGGGCTATGTCTCCGGCGGTTGCGTGGAAGCCTCGGTCGCGGCCGAGGCGCGGCAGGTATTGGCGAACGGCGAGCCGGTCATGCTCGATTACGGCACCGGCAGCCCGGTACTGGACGTGCGGCTGGCCTGCGGGGGGCGGATCGGCATCCTGGTCTGGTCGCCGGGCGACCTCGGTATCTACACCAGCGCGCTGCGCGGGGCCCGCGACGCCCGGCACGCCATCACCCGCGACCTGGATCTGCGGGATGGCACGTATCGCTTCGCGGCACGCCCGTCGAGCGAGCCCGGCGAGCACGTATTCCGCCAACGTCACGTGCCGCCGTCGCGCCTGGTGCTGGTGGGTGGCGACCCGGTCACGCTGGCCCTGTGCCGGCAGGCGCCCATGCTGGGCTTCGAGGTCGTGCTGCTCCGGCCGTCCGGACCGCCGGAGCCGCCACCCGGCATGCCGGTGACGCACTACGACAACCGCCGCCTGGACAAGGCGCTGAATGAGCTCCGGATCGACCCGTACAGCGCGGTCTATACGCTGGCCCACGACATGGACGACGATCACGCTGTCCTGACGGCCGCGCTCGCATCCGACGCCTTCGCGATCGGCGCGCTCGGCAGCAAGCGCAAGGCGGCGGAACGCTTCCAGCGCCTGCGCGCCGAGGGCTTCGACGAGGACCGGATCGAGCGCGTCAGCAGCCCGGCAGGCCACGACATCGGCGCACAGGGGCCGCAAGAGATCGCATTGTCGATCTTGGCGGAATTGCTGGAATCCCGACCCCGTGATTCGGCCCGCATGGCCTCAGCGGCCTGAGGGCGTCCTGTCGAGTCGCTCCGCCTGCCGCAGGAGCCGCGGCAGCTCGCTGCGCGCACGGAACAGGTTCCAGGCGAGGAACGCACCGGCGATCTCCCAGTGGATACCGTCCGGGCCGGACGCGGCCAGGATCAACAGGCCGAGAAGCAGGAAGAACAAAAGACGCATGCTGGCGATCGGCAGATTCCGCCACCCGTCGCCGCCGTTGTAGCGGTAGAACAGGTAGGGCACCCACAGGGCCACGAGATGCGCGCCCAATCCGGCGACGCCGATGGGCGAAATGGCCGCCACGACCCCGACCGACGAGGTCCGGCAGAACTGCAGCAGCGCGAAAGGCCAGATCCGGCTGCGCTTGTCGATCCGGTTGAACAGCCGGAAACACCCGAATGTCGCGACCAGCACCGCAAACCATCCGAGCACGGCGCCCGCGGGCGGAAGCCAAGACAGGTATATGGCGGCCAATCCGGCGTATCCGGTCGCGACCGCCCAGACCCAAGGCATAACCGTCGGTGTCGGCACCCGGTGGCCGTTATAGCGCTCGCTAAGCTGGGGCGCCTCCTCGTAACGCTCGGCGATCCGGTCGTTGTCGACGTAACCGGTCTCGTAGATCGCCCAGAAGGAGACCAGCAGGAACGCCAGCCCCAGCACGTGCGGCCCCAGGGCGACCGCGCCGGCCAGGGTGGCCAGTACCCAGAACACGTAATCCTCCTGGATCACGCTGCGCCAGAGATAGCGCGCGCCAGGGCGCTTGACGCACGACAGATACACGAACGGCAAATAAACGCGCTCAAGGGCGCCACGCGAATCACTCATGGACACAATGATGCGGGTCCGGGGCGTCGAGTGCACGCGACGCGGATCGTGCGGCTGTGAGAGGGCCTTGTCGACGGCGATAGCGGGCCTCTACATCCATTCAGACATTATTTAACATAATATACATTATGCGTAATTTTAGCGGTCATGGCGGTGTTAGCTTATAGAACATTTTGGACAACCAACTTAGACGTTTTACATTCGCCAACTAAAGGCTTTGAATCGCCAGCTAAAGACTTTTAACTGTCGGTTTTGCCAACCTGAGTGTTTGAAACGTAATTCGGAAGCGTTGCCACACTGAGGCACGCAGCCGTTAGGAGAACGCGCCATCTAAGTGGGCAATCGCGAGCCACTGCACCTTTTGGCGCTCCCCGGCCATTAGAGCCTTGAGCGGCGTGCGGCGGCGAAGTGACGCAGACGGTGCGTTTAGCCAATCCCACGCCATATAGCCGTTCCCGAAGTTGGCAACGATCGCATGCAACCCTTCTACAGGCCGCCCGCTCGCGGCCAGTTGTTTTGCGGGCAACACATACGCTCGCCGGTCGCGCTTCCACGCAACCACCCGACCCTCACGGATCCAGCGCCGCACGGTTGAAGCCGACACGCCCGCGCGTTCGGCAACCTCCTTGGTGGACAGCAGATGCAACTTCGGACCTTTGCGTTTGGGGAGGCGCGCGTAGGCGGCCTCAGCCTCCGCGGGCGTCATGGGCAATTCGCGAGTGCCCTGGATAGACAACAGTTCGTCGTCGTACGTTGGCCCCCGAGGCACGTCGATGCTGCGCTGTGCGATTTGCGCCAGGGCGTCACGCAGCATTCCCTCAAATGTGTCCGCGCGTTTACAGGCCTCGTGAATTTGTTCTTTAGGTAACACATCAAGTACACGACGTACTCGATTGAGTAATATCTCAATCTTCTGCTCGATGTCGCGACTAGCGGTGGTGTTGCGGCGTCTGGAGCCTTTCATCGAAGCATCCTCATGCCCTGGCGCGTCAGTCCAGGCCTGCAATAGCAGGCACCGATTGACCCTGGAGCGGCCTCATCAAGCGCTCGCCAGTTTTTATAGCCTCTCGAGTTGATCGAGATGCTTATAGAACTTTAGGCCGCACCACAGCGCACCTACCAACACTGCCAGGATGAGCGCCCAACCGATGGCATACTCCCGGGCATTCTCGGCAAGCCCGACGATAAAGAAGGCCGTGAAATAGCCACCGGCAACGATCACGCAGCCGATTGTCAGGTCCCGGTATAGCTTTACCCGCTCCCTCACTGCGTCCAATTTGGACATCGCTAGCTCCCTTCTGAGGGCATTCTGCCAAGCCTATGCCGTTCCATCGCCTGGTGCCATTGGTCCTCATCGGCGTGCAGATAAATCCCCGTTGTCTCCAGTTTCGCGTGGCGCGCGCTCTTATTGAGGTACCGGAGCTCGATGGCGCGGTCGGCCTGGTGGGTGACCGCCGTGTGCCGCAGCCAGTGGGTGGTCGCCCGGCGGAGCTTCGCCGCCTGGGCTGCGTTGCAACGGGCCAACACGGCCGCGGCTCGCCGGCAGGTGTCGCGGACGATGCGATAGATCATGTCGGCGCTGATGCCCGCTTGTCCCCGCAGATCCAGGACCAACGCCCGATCCTCGTGGGGTTCCGGCATGGCCGGCCAGTGGTAAAACCGTCGGTAGCGTGATAAAGCGGCCAGCACATCGCTGTTCGCGGGCACGCGCTCGGTCTTGCCGCCTTTGCCCTTGATGCGCCACCACCACTTGCCCCGCCGCAACTCGAAATCGCCCATGCGGCCATTGGCGAGCTCACTCACGCGCGGGCCCATCAAGTACAGCAGTGAGAAGACATAGAGGGTGCGTTCGGCCCGCGCCCGTTGGGTGGGCGTCTCGCGCGGCAACGCCAGAATAAACTCCAACAGATAGGCCCAGATCTCGTGTTCGAGGAAGCGCTCGACGGTGGCACGCGTGGCTTTGGCCTGACGCAGCTTGGCCGTGTCGCCGCGTGCCAACGCCAGCGGGTTGCCGGCCAAATACCCGGCCGAGACCAGGTAGGCAAACATCGCATTGAGGATCGTCAGGGCCTGGGCCTGGCTGCTCGGGCCAAGCGGCCCACGAAACGGCCGCCATGCCGGGCTCGTGCGCGGCGCCCGGCCGCCGCACCACACTTCGCGGGGTTGCGGATCCGCCAAAAATGCCTGGTATGCCCGCAGGTCCTCGCGGGACAAGTCGGATACGGCCACGCCCCGTTCCTGGGTGGCCCACAGGACCAGGCGCTCGGCCTCCTTGCGGTAGTTGCGAAACGTGGTCGGCGTGTTGGCGAACTCCGCCAGCCAGCACGCGATCGCCTCGAGGTCGTTGGTGGCGCCGATCAGCGGTTGGCATGCGAACGTGCGGTTGCCGCCGTTGCGGCCGTCGAGCTCGGCCGGAATCGCCCAGGTGGGATTGTGAGACGCGGGGGCGAGAAAGCGTTGTGACAGGCCCATGTTTGACCGCCCTTTCGGCCGCAAAATTCATTCGTGATTATAGGCGTAATCACGAATGAATGGCGACATTACGCTCCCCGTCCGGTACGATGTGGAACGCCAATTGTGTCACCGTTAGGACCGGCCGAAACCACCGACGACGTCGCCTGGTCGCCAACCACAGGTGCAGTCGCCACCCCACTTCGGGGTCACCTGCCCAGATGCCCATGAGCGGATTCGGACAGCGGGCTGCCGGCGTGTCGATAATGCAACATAAGACGCCCCGGTCGGTGTGGCTTAACTCGCCGTGCCGGGCACTCGGATGAGTATGCCAATCCCCCAAATAGGTTTTTCGGTGTCCGGATGCCTGGTAATGCTCGGCGATACGCGCCGTTTGCCAAGCTTGATCCGGCGCGAAGGCACGTCGCTCGTAGACTGCAGCGGGGCCCGGGCCGATCAAGGCCGTGACCACGGGGCCTTTGCCCGGGCACCAGTACCCCATGAACACGCCGCCGGTCTCGAGTGGGAATTTGGCATTCGCCTCGTCGCGGCACGCCTGCAGGATGCTTGCCGGGATCCATGCCGCGGTATCGGTCGGCCTCTCCGTAGAGGCGTTCAACACCCGCAGCTCGGGTGTCGTGGCAGGTCGACGACGTGCCACGATGGCGGCGCGCGACGTCCATCCTGATCCACTAAGCTTAGGGTCTGCACGAGTGAGTTGCCGGCACTGCCCTGCTCCAGCGTCTCGAGCGCGAGCCGCGCGGTCTGCAACGACAGCTCCTGAAGGTCAAAGCTGGCCCCCATAAACGTGCGTTCCGCGCAGCCCGGCGGCTGGCGCAGCGAATCGTCTTCACGGTAGCCCGGCGGCGGCTCGATCTCCTGGTCATGCCATGCGCAAAGCAGGCAGTTAGGGCAGCCGCCGGTCGGGGTGTGGCGGACAACAGCACCGCCGTGGACATTAGGCATCGCGAACAAGCTGATCAATGGGCGGTCGTGGGCACGGCAACGCTGCGCCAAGTAGCTCACCACACCGTGTGACGCGCTGGCGTCAATCACGAGGTCGGTTATTGTTAACAGATCGTCCAAATCTGGCCCCTGCCCGCAACCGACTGCTGGATCGGGCAGCCCGAGTTGCCATGGGTGGATTTCCACCGATGTTGCGGGGTATTCGGATACCAGAAACTGCTTCAAGGCCTGGGCCTTGGGCAGGCCCCAACACGAGGCCCCCAATGGCCAGCGCACGCTGTTGCCGGGCTCGACGATGTCGGACTCAATGAGATGAAGGGTGCGGCAACCGTTGCGCGCCAATTCCACCGCGAGGGGTGCACCGACCGCCCCGACACCAACGATGACCATGCATCGTTCGCGCAGTTGACGCACGGCCGGCACACGGTACCCCAAATCGTGGTCGCCGGCGCGATAGACAGGCACGATGGAGGCTTTATTCTGGTCAGGCTTTTGGCGTTTACGCTTTCCCCTTTGCTTCGGGGTATTCGGCTTGTCGGACAGCTGAAACAGCGTCCACCCGACCGCTTTTTCTTCTGCCGCGATTTCCATGGGGTACGCGATCGCAAACAAGTCGATGCGACGACGGTGCGTTGCGATCGCCGGGCGACGGTTGCGGCGAAGCCAATCGCGCTCTTGCTGCAGCTGCGCCATTTGCGATCCCCACCCCGCCCTGCCGCGTGGCAGCAGTGTGTCGTGCAAACGCGCCCACGGAATAAAGGCTGCCTTACCGTCGTCCGCGATCTCCTTGGGCAAAGGCCCGGTTGCACAGTGCACGACACGCCTTTGGTGGTCGAGAACCTTCGTCACTGCTGCGCGAAGCAGGGGCACATTTGATCCCCGCTCGAGCGCTGGCATAACAGTGGGTGGCTTAAGGGTGTAGCGAAGCTCTAAGTAGCCCTCTTCGACCGAACCCAAATCCCACGCACTGTCGACAAGACAGTAGGCGCCACGTATGCCGAGGCCGTTCCACCAATATTCCGCCGGTTCGCCCTGGGGATCCTCGTCGCCACCTCCCCGCAACGTTGTCTCAAGCTGCATTTGAAGAAGCTCGCATAAGGTCCAGCGAGATTGCCATTGCCTCGTGTCCCGACCGAGCAGACACAGGTCGCCCTCAACTGGGCTCACATGACGGTCGGGCACGGGATCGAGCCCCGATATCAGCGCCACCTGCGGGCGCATCTCCGGGAACTCGTGCGGATATACAACCCCCAGCCGCAGTGTTGTTGTCGCGTCCAGGGGCCAGTCGAATTGAATGCCGAGCAACCCGGCTTGGATGGCTTCGGGGCTAGGCTCAGGCCGAATGTCCGCGCTCAGCAGTACTTTGATTTCGTGGTGCAGACGCCCAGGGTATCGCTTCTCCCAGGAGGGCTCGAAAGCGCCCAACTCGTCGAGCACATCCTGAACACTGGGCGGATCAAACACCCGTTAACCGACCTTCTTAACCAACCTTTCGCGGCGGCGGCTCCGGTGGTTCGGGCGGTCCCGGCGGGACGTCGCCTGGCGGGCCGGGCGGCACGCCTTCAGGCGGGCCGCCGCCCTGGCCGGGATTCTCGGGAGGCTTGTTACCGGGATCGTTAGGTCTACCAAGCATTGGTCCACCCATCCGCTACATATCGGTTCATTAATAACATACCGCACTATATCTTGTGGTTCAAGTGACTGACGGCAGCGGATTCAACCGGTCGTTGCAACACGTGACCGAAGGCGATTGTGATGGCCAATCGGCGGTTCATCGTGAACGTTCATCGAAAGGCCGGTAACCCTGGCTTCGCGCGACCCGGCGGCACACGGGCTGGCGTCAGTCGGCCACGGCGGTTCCGGCCGATGAGTAACCTGGGTTGGTTGCTCCCGGCCAGACTCAGCGGAGTTGTTGCGTTTATTTCGATTGTTTCGTATATTGCGGCTATGGATGAGAAACAGAGTACGCCATGACGCGCTACCCAGATGACGACTTGAAGTTGCCGTCCAGCGACGAGTCGGCACAAGCCCGAGAAGCCAGCCAAGCCTTGGCGCAGCTGCTCGAGCAGCCGAACGGCACCGTGCGCATGAGCGATGGGGCGGGCTCCAGCGTGTTTGAATTGCCGACGTCAGCGGCCAAGATGCTTTTGCGCATCCTCAGTGAGATGGCCAGCGGGAACGCGATTACGCTGATGCCCGTGCACGCGGAATTGACTACCCAGGAGGCCGCCGACCTGCTCAATGTCTCGCGGCCGTATCTAGTGAAATTGCTGGAGAAAGGCGAAATCCCCTATCGCAAGGTCGGCACCCATCGTCGGGTGTTGGTCAGCGACCTACTCGACCACAAAGAACGGCGCAGGGCCGAGCAAAAACGCGACCTCGAGGAATTGACGGCTATCGCTGTGGATCACGACATGGGCTATTGACGTGTCCCGGTTCACCGTCATCTTCGATGCCAATGTCCTGTATCCCGCGCCGTCCCGTGACCTATTGGTGCAGCTGGCCACCACCGGTCTATTCCGGGCACACTGGACCAAGGAGATTCACGACGAATGGATCCGCAACCTCAAAGCCAAGCGGCCCGAGCTATCGGACGCGGCCCTCACCCGCACGCGTGAGTTGATGGACCGAGTGGTGGATGACGCTCGGGTCACCGGTTACGAACCCCTGATTGAGGGACTGCATTTACCCGACCCCGACGATCGCCACGTCCTCGCTGCGGCGCTTCGCGCCGGTGCCGATGCGATCGTGACCTTCAATCTAAAGGATTTTCCCGAAGCGGCGCTGGCGCCTTACGATGTTGAGGCCCTCCACCCCGATGCCTTCGTGTCGTACCAGTGCGACTTGGCACAAGCGACAGTTTGCGAAGCCGTCCGGTTGATCCGTGGGCGACTGCACAATCCACCCTACGATGTCGATGCCTACCTGACTCATCTCGCCGCCAGCGGCTACCCAGCGACCGCCGAGACGCTGCGCGGTTGGCGTAATTTTCTATGAATTCCAATTTGGGAGATCGATCGAACCGTAGCAAGAAAGCGGTGGACTCCAGGAAGCTCCCTGAATCTCGGACCAGTCGGCTCGACACCGTAGAGTTCGCGGTGGTCGTCGATAAACGCCACCATCACTTGTATCAGCGGTCGAGCTTCGCCTGGGCAAAGCCGAGGCCTCGCACCTCTGCGGAATATCGCTTCGTCGTGTTCATGACTCCATCCTCTGCAAGAAATGGAGCCTCTGGGAATCTCAGGGCGGTTCAGGGGGGTCTGCCCGCCCGCCGGCCATGCTGCTAAGCTGGATACGCATGCGCCTGGAGCTGTTCACCGCGCCATATTGTCCCCATTGCTCGTCGGCTCGGGAGCAGTTGGCGGCAGCGCTCGCTGCCTGGCCGCTCGGCGACACGGTCGAGCTGGTGCAACGAGACGTGTTGCAGCATCTCGACCGCGCCGTCGATCTGTGTATCCAACGGGCGCCAGCCCTGGTGCTAGACGGCGAATTGATCCAGCAGGGGGCGCTGGATCTCGGGGCGCTGCACCACCGGATTCGCGAGAGGACACCATGCGGATGAGCATCGGCGAGACGTCGAGATCGACCGGCCTGTCGATCGACACCCTGCGCTACTACGAGAAGATCGGGCTGCTGCCCCGGGTGGCACGCGATCCCGGCGGTCGGCGGTGCTTCCACGATGCCGACCTGTCCAGGCTGCGTTTCATCCGCCGCGCCCAGGCCTGCAACTTCTCCCTGGAGGAGATCCGGCAGATGCTCGCGCTGCGCGATACGCCCGAGGTCCCGCGTCCCGAAGTACAACACCTGACCGAGCAAAAGCTCGCCGAGATCGAGCAGCGACTCGCCGATCTGGACCGGCTCAAGCGCGAGCTGGAGCTTCTGCTCAACTTGTGCCGCACCAGCCAGGACGGCTGCCCGATCATCGACAGCCTCGGAGGGGAGTAAGGGGCACCCCTAGCTTGCCCTGGAGCCGACTCCAGATCATAGGATGCGGCCCGCAAGCGAGGGGAAAACGATCGCGATGCGATCGTGGAGCTTCATCCGAAAACCCGTAGGAGGTCGTTATGACCGAGCTGAGATACGACGAGCGCTGTGTCGAGTCCGCCCTCGCCTGTGTTCGGGCATGTGAAACATGCGTGAACTGCTGTCTTGAGCAGGAGGGCATGGAGGAATGTCTACGCATCTGCCTCGAGTGCGCGGATATCTGCCAGGCCTGCGCGCGATCAATGGCGCGTGGCTCGACCCAGGCCGCCCTAATCTGCGGCTACTGCGCCCAGATGTGCGAGGCCTGCGCCGAAGAGTGCGCCAAGTATGACCAGCAGCCCTGCCAGGAGTGCGCGCAAGCCTGCCGCACTTGTGCCGAGGCCTGCCGGGCGGTGGTCTGATACCGGTCTGCCAGCGGGGGCCTAGCGCCCCGCTGGCCCTTCCCGCGCGTGCGGCCTAACCGCAGCCCGGGACGTCGCGCCGTTTATCCTCGAATCGCGATGCGACATTCGGCCAACGCCGAGATCGACCGATGATCGACGCACTCGCTGAAAGCCTGCTCATTGGCCTGGGCCTGTTCTACAAGGCCCTGTGGCCGATTCTATTCGGCGTCATGCTGACGGCTCTGATCGAGACCCTGATCGACCAGGACCGGCTGGCGGATATCTTGGGCGGACGCGACCTGCTCACCACCGGCAAGGCCACCGCGGCTGGAGTCGCCAGCTCCGCTTGCACCTTCGGGGCATTGAGCATCACCCAGACGCTGTTCAAGAAAGGCGCCTCCGCCGAAGCCTCGTTCGCCTTCAGCTTCGCGTCGACCAACCTGGTGATCGAGCTGGGCATCCTAATCTACGCCCTGCTCGGTTGGCAGTTCCTGCTGGCCGAGCTGCTGGGCGGCTTTCTGCTGATCAGTATCATGTACGTCTTGGTGCGGTTGACGCTGCCGAAGCGGATGTTTGAAGAGGCACGCACCCGCCTGCGAGAGCAGTTCCGGAAGGATCCCCCGCCGGTGGTATTCACGCGCAGCGTCGCCACCCGGGCAGACTGGCGCCAGCAATTGACGACGATCGAAGGCTGGCAACGCATCGCCCACAACTATTTCCACACTTTGGGCAAAATCTACAAGAGCGCCCTGTTCGGCTTCCTGATCGCAGGCTTCATCGTTGCCCTTGTGCCGACAGCGTTCTGGACCACCCTGTTTCTGGAACCGACCGGGCCGATCGGCATCGCCGAGAACGCGGTTATGGGCGTGCTCGCGGGCGTGGCTAGCTTCATCGGCTCGATCGGCAATGTGCCCTTCGCGGCCGCCTTGTGGGCCTCGGGAGTGTCATTCGCCGGGGTGATCGCCTGCATCTACGCCGACCTAATCACGATCCCGATCATGAACCTGTGGAAGAAGTTCTTCGGCAGGAAGGCGGCCGTCTACATCTTCGCGATCTTCTTCCTGACCATGGTGACCAGCGCGGTGCTGATGGAGCAGCTATTCAGCGCGCTCGGCTGGATCCCGCCACGCCTTAGCGCGGAGGGACTCATGAGCTTTCTGGAGGTCAAATTCGATTTCACACTGGTCATGACGGTGCTCGCGCTGCTCGGCACCGGCGTGCTCTATATCCTCAGACACACGGCTTCGCTACCCAACACATCGGAGTAGTGCCCAAGTGGACCCGGGCCCGGACAGGCGCCGCTTGAGCTTCTGAATCTTCCGATTCGAGCTGAGCAACCCGTCCCCCAAGCGGCGCGGGTTCCATGGATTGGGCGGTGCCCGGTTTCGCGCATTTTCCACATATCCTCTTGACCTAGAGCCAACTCCAGGTAGTAGCGTTCCACCCATCGGAGAAAAACGGCTGGGGATCATGTGTATGAGAAACAGAAATACGGCGATGCGGCGGCTTGCACTGCTGGCGGGGTTATGGGCGCTGATTTCTAGCCCCGCATTCAGTGCCGGCCATGGGCCCGCCTTTGCGCTCGGCACGCCGACGCTCGGCCAGGGCGCCTGGAGCAGCGACACCACGATGATGAACCTCACCACCGAGGAGGACGAAGCCTTCATGTTCCGGGAGATGTTGGCCTACGGCATCACCGAGGATCTCACCGCCAGCCTTTCGTTTCCCCTGATCGCCGGCTCCAACGACCTGAAGGCCGACAACCCGCCGCGCACCCGCGGCCAGGTCATGATGGGCGGTTTCAGCGAGGTGGAAGGCGGGCTGTGGTGGCGCTTCCACAAACAATATCCAGGTGAGGGCCAGAGATATGAAAGCACCTTCTATATCAATACGGCGGTCCCGATCGACGAGGAGCGCGGCGGTATCGGTGTCGGGCCCTCGGTGAATGCGGCCCTGGCGACGGGCTACGCGTCCCGGACCTGGTATTGGTGGGCCGCCGCCGGCTACCAGCATTACTTCGAGCGCGGCAACGACCGTCTCGGCGGTCTGCCGTACCTGACCGGCGCCATCGGCTATCGCCCGCCCCTCTTCCAGCAGGACTACCCCAAGCCGGACCTTCGCTTCTTCCTTGAGACGGTAGCCGAGTTCCCCGAGCGGGACGAACGGAATGGCCGGGAGCTGCAGGACAGCGGCGGGACTGTCGTCCTGGCCGGGCCGTCCGTGCTCGGGCTGTTCGGCAAGTACGGGGCTGAGGCCGGGGTACTGTTCCCGGTCCACGAGGATCTCAACGGCGACCAGCCGGACGAGACCGTCCGCGCGACCCTGGATTTCGTGGTTTGGTTCTGAGCTTTTTCACAGGAGGCATGGTCATGATTGCGAATGCACAACGATGGACACACCGGCCCCACCTGGGCCTCGTGTCATTGCTGCTCGTCGCCTTGGCATCCACACCGGCGGCCGCCTCGCTACGCCAGGTGCAGCATGAGATCCGGGGCATGGATTGCGCGCCCTGCGCCTACGGCATGCAGAAGAGTCTGCGGAAGCTGGACGGTGTGGAGGACGTTCAGGTGAGCCTGAACGACGCCATGGGGACGTTGACCCTGGCCCCCGGAAACGAGGTCACGTTCGAACAGATTCGGGACGTGATTCGCAAAGGCGGGTTCAAGCCGATGGCGGCCACCGCCCGGGTCGCGGGCGCCCTGAAACGGGACGGAGATCAGGTCATTTTGACCACTGAAAGCGGCCAGGAATACCGTCTCGAGATCGCCAAAGATGCGCGGGATGCGCTCAGCAAACGGTTGCAGGCGTTCTCCGAGGGCAGCCGGATCCTCGTCACCGCGCGGGTCCCCGCCGGAACGGAGCAAGTCCAGCACCTGCAGGCCCGGGACGTGACCGGCGTGTCCGAATGATCCCGCCATGGTCAGCATCGATCACACCGCGATGAAATCCGGCCTCGGCCGGGTCGCGGCACGGCTGGACACCCTGGCGACACCTTCCCAATGGCTCCGCTGGTCACTGGGATGCGTCTACCTCTGGTTCGGGGCACTGAAACTGCTCAATATCAGTCCGGCGGTACCCTTGGTCGGGGAGGCCTATCCCCCTTCATTGCGGTTCCGCTGTACTGCGGCCTGGCGTTCTTCGAGGTCGCCGTCGGGATCCTGTTTCTCGCCGGTCTACGGAAACGCTGGACGCTGCTGGCCGCCATCATCCATCTCCTCGGCACGTTCAGGACCCTAATCCTGGTACCGTCGGCCGTGTTCCTGGGTCGCTTTCCCTTCCTCACGATGGAAGGCGAATTCGTGGTCAAGAACCTCGTGCTGCTGGCAGCGCTTTACGCCATCTGGAAGCTGGAGATCGAAGGGTCGGCCGAGCCGGGTCACACCCGGGCCTACTTCTGGGCGGTCTGGTCAATCATCGCGGCGACCTCCCTGCTTCTGGTAGGCAGCGGCGCCTGGCTAACAGGGTAGGCAGAGATCCGACAGCCCGACTGGGAGCCGCGACGCAAGATTTACAAGCCATGCCGCTGCGATGCGACCGGCAGCGGCCGGGCGGTCAGCGCTGCCCTGTCCGGGTAAACAAAAGGAGCCAGTGAATGAGACGTTTGGCGATCTCTCTGATGACGACCGGCGCGGTCTTTGCCACGGCCCTGGTGTTGCTGGGCGGGGCCTATCTGCTGTGGGGCTGGGGTATGGATTTGTCTCCCCATCAGGCCCAATACCGCTTTACGGGCTACTGGACGCAGGCCGAGGGCATGCCGCTCGACCAGCCGTACGGCATCGCCGTGGATCCCCGTAACGGCAACGTCCTGGTCACCGACGCGGCCAACCAGCGCGTGGTGGTCTTCGACCCCTCGGGCCGGGTCGTCCGCACCTTCGGGCAAAACGGCGACGGCCCGGGGCAGTTCGCCTTGCCCACCGGCGTGGCGGTCGGACCCCAGGGCCATATCTATGTCGCGGACTACAACCAGGACCGCATCCAGAAATTCACCGAGAACGGAGAGTATTTGCTCGAATGGGGCGACTCCGGCAGCGGCGAGACCCGGTTCAACAGCCCCAACGGGCTGGCAGTCGATACTAATGGCGACATCTACGTCGCCGACTTCTACAACAAAGTGATCAAGGTATTCGGCCCGGACGGGGCCTACCTCCGTCAAGTGGGGCACCCAGGCCACTGGCGGTTAGGGGCGCTGGATTACCCGACCGATGTCGATACGGCTGAGGGACGGGTATTGGTCGCCGATGCCTACAACTACCGGGTGCAGCTGTTCGGGGCGGATGGCCGGGCACGGGCCGCCTGGGGCTGGCATGCCTTGTGGCTCTGGCCGCTGCCTTGGGATGGAACCGGGGGCTTCGGCGAGGCCACCGGGGCAACATTCGGCGCCGGACAACCCTGGACTCACGTCGCCGATGCCCGCAACTACCGCGTCGTCATGCTGGACGAGCGCGGCCGCTTCGTTACCGACTACACGCTCGCGCACCGCCGGGGCGGGCCGTTCGCCCCCATGCAGCTGGCCGTCTCGCCCGACGGCCAGCGCGTCTACGCCACCGACTTGGCCAACGATCGCGTGATTATTCTATCCGTGAGGGAGGCGTCTTAGACGCGTCGACTTCGTACTGCCGCTGCTTGCTTTACTCTGAAGCGTGTACTGTTGGCGGTCCCTGGCGTGCTGGGCACTCTGGCCAGCACTCAGCTCTCGAATTGACGCATTGGTAAGCTTCTACCGAGCGATTTTTATATATCGGGATTTCCATATATATGCTAATTCGCATATAATGGATCGTATTATGCAGGCATCCGACGCCGTGACTCATCTGCGCCATCGGCCGCCACGGCAACGAGGTAACACCATGAGGGCACAGGCGGTCAACGACGAACGAACAACGCTGACACCACCCGAGATCTTCCGCCTGCTCGCGGACGAGACCCGCTTGCGCGCGCTGGTGTTGCTACACGCTGAGGGCGAGCTGTGCGTCTGCGAGCTCACCATTGCTTTGGAGGTTTCTCAGCCGAAGATGTCGCGGCACCTAGCCTTGATGCGCGACGCTGGACTGGTGGCGGACCGGCGCGAGCGGGTTTGGATTCACTACCGTATCGCGCCCGCCATAGCCAAATGGATTGGCACGATACTCGATGCCGCCTGCACGAGCGTAGTCTCGTTTGCGCCTTATCGCGAGGATCGACGGCGCCTGGCCGTCATGCCGGATCGGCCCAGCCAGCGTTGCCGTAACTGAGATCGGACGGGTTTATCGTGCCCAAGCTGAAAGTGCTTTTCCTGTGCACCGGCAACGCCTGCCGCTCGCAAATGGCTGAGGGCTGGGCGCGCTTTCTCAAGCGCGACACAATTGAGCCCTACTCGGCTGGTGTGACACCCAAGGGCCTCGACCCTCGAGCCGTGGCGGTCATGGCCGAGCTCGGTGTGGACATCTCCCACCAGCGCGCCAAGCACGTCGACGAACTGGATACGGCGGCCCTGGATTATGTGGTCACCGTCTGCGACCACGCAGCAGAAACTTGCCCGGTGCTGCCAGGGCGCGCGCCGATGCGGCATCGTGGGTTTCAGGATCCACCGCAACTGGCCGCCGGCGCCGCCAGCGAGGAAGAGGCGCTCGCGCCCTACCGCCGCGTCCGCGATGAAATCCGCGACTACATCGAAACCTTGCCGCAAGCATTACGGCAACCGGAGGCGAGCGAATGAGCGAGTCCGTTAGTCGTAGAATGGGCCTTCTCGACCGTTACCTGACGGTCTGGATTTTCACCGCGATGGCGGCGGGTGTCCTGATCGGCGTGCTCGTGCCGGGTGCGCCCGCCTTCATTCAGCGCTTCGAGGTGGACACCACCAACTTGCCCATCGCCGTGGGGCTGATCCTGATGATGTATCCGCCCCTGGCCAAGGTCCGTTACGACCTCATGGGTAAGGTGCTGGGCGACGCAAAAGTGCTCGGCCTGTCGGCGGTGCAGAACTGGCTGATCGGGCCGGCGCTGATGTTCGCGCTGGCGGTGCTATTCCTGCACGACTATCCGGAATACATGGTCGGTCTGATTCTGGTGGGTATCGCCCGTTGCATCGCCATGGTGTTGGTGTGGAACCAACTCGCTCGGGGCAACAGCGAGTATGCGGCCGGGCTGGTGGCACTGAACTCGATCTTCCAGATCCTTACCTTCGGCGCCTACGCCTGGGTCTTCGTGACTGTGCTGCCCACCTGGTTCGGCCTGGAGGGGGCGGCCGTGAACGTCACCGTCGGGCAAATCTTCTCCAGCGTGATGATCTACCTAGGCATCCCGTTTGCCGCTGGCTTTCTCAGCCGCGCGCTGTTGACGCGTGCCAAAGGCGAGACCTGGTACGAAGACCGATTTCTGCCGGCCATCTCGCCTCTGACGCTGGTCGCCCTGCTGTTTACCATCGTGGTCATGTTCGCGCTCAAGGGCGAGACCATCGTCGCCCTGCCGTTGGATGTGATACGCATCGCCCTCCCGCTGACGCTGTATTTCGCGCTGATGTTTCTGGTCAGCTTTTTCATGGCCTACAAAGTGGGGGCGGATTACGGCCGCAGCACGACCATGGCCTTTACCGCCTCGGGCAACAATTTCGAACTCGCCTCGCGGTGGCCATTGCGGTATTCGGCATCGAGTCGGGCGTAGCCTTCGCGGCCGTGGTGGGACCGCTGGTCGAGGTGCCGGTGCTTATCGGCTTAGTCCACGTAGCGCTTTTCTTCCGACGTCGGTTGTATACCGGACCGGTTAAGGCCCCTGTGGCACCCGCGACCGAACCGGCCGCTTCCGGAACAAGCGTTTGGCGACTCAACCCGCGCAGCAGGACAGCTGCTCGACGTCCTTGGTGAAGGTCTGGGCACACAACTTGAGCGCCTCGACATGAACCAGGTAGGGGAACAGCAGATCGCCCAGGGTCTCGACGGTCATGCCGTGATGCACCGCCAGCGCCGCTGTCTGGATCATCTCGCCGGCCTCGGGGGCCAGTATCTGCGCGCCCAGCAGACGATGGCTGCCGGCCTCGGCGACCAACTTGACGAAGCCACGGGTCTCAAAATTGGCCAAGGCGCGCGGTACGTTCTCCAGGTCCAGACTGCGGGTCTCGATCTCGATGCCGCGCACCCGTGCCTGGCCTTCGTCCAAACCCACGGTGGCCACTTGCGGCTCGGTGAAGATCACGTCCGGCATCGCGGACAGATCAAGCCTGGCCTCGCCGCCGGTCATGTTCACCGCCGCGCGGGTGCCGCCAGCAGCGGCCACGTAGACAAGCTGCGGCAGATTCGTGCAGTCGCCGGTAGCGTAGATGCCCTCGGCGGACGCGCGCAGGCGCTCGTCCACGACGATGCCACCGCGATCGTCGGTCTCGACGCCGGCCCGCTCCAGGGCCAGGTCGCGGGTGTTCGGGCTGCGGCCAGTGGCCACCAACAGCCGGTCGCCACGGATGACTTCGTTCCCGGTATCCAGCACGAACTGATTCGACTCGTAACGAACTGCACGGGTCTGGGTGTGCTCGCGCACATCGATGCCCTCGGCGCGGAAGGCCTCGGTGAGGCCCGCACCCAGAGCCGGATCCTCGCGCGACAGCAGCGTGCTGCGGGCTAGAAGAGTTACCCGCGAGCCCAGGCGGGCAAAGGCCTGGGCCTGTTCGACCGCCACCACCGACGAGCCGATGACCAGCAGGTGCTCGGGCGTCTCGTCGCTGAACACGGACTCGTCCGAGGTCCAGTAGGGTGCGTCCGCCAGACCGGGGATCGGCGAAATCGTGGGCGAGGCGCCGGTGGCGATCAGTACGCGATCGGCGGTGATTTGCTCCTGTCCGCCACCATGCAAGTCGATAAGCAGGGTGTGGGCGTCCTCGAAACAGGCGCGGCCCCGGCGCATGGTGATGGCGGGATTGTCGTCGAGAATCTTCTGGTATTTGGCCTGGCGCAGCTCAGCGACCCGCTCCTGCTGCTGAGCGGCGATACGCTGCCGATCGATGGCTGGCGCGTGATCGGCCAGTCCCGCGAAAGGGTTTTCCCGTTGATATTGGGCAAGCTGGGCCGCTCGAATCTGGATCTTGGAGGGCACACAGCCGACATTGACGCAGGTGCCGCCGATGACGTCGCCGGACTCGATCATGGTCACCCGCGCGCCGGCCTCGGCGGCGCGGATGGCGGCCGCGAAGGCACCGCCGCCGCTGCCGATGATCGCGATGTGCAGACCATCGCCGTCGCCGCCCACCGCGGCCGGGGGCTCGGCGTAGGCCTGGTCCTGATCCAGTGGCCGGGCGTCGTAGCCTTTCGCGCGTACCGCCTCGATCAACGCGGCCTCGTCCGCGCCATTTGCCAGCTCGATCTGTGCGCAGCTCGCGGGATAGGACACCTCCGCGTGCACGCCGGGCAGTTCATTGAGCGCGGCCTCAACGGTGCGCGCGCAAAGCTCGCAAGTCATGCCGGTAATGGCGAGGGTCCGTTGCATGAGGATACTCCTAAAGACACAAATTCAACAGTTGTCTGCGAACTGGCGGCGCCAGACGGCGTAGATCGTCAAGCCGATGAAGAAGACCAGGGCTGGCAGCAACACGTAGTCGAGATAGCCAACCAGCGCCGACAGGCCCACCACGCCAAACAGGATCACCAGTACCGGCGTGAAGCAGCACAGGGCCGCGATGACCGTGCCGATGATGCCAGCGCCGAGCAGCTTGTCGTTACGCGTCATGGCGTCCTACTTCTTGCGTTGTGATGGATAGCCGGCGTCGGTCGTGGCTTCTGTCAAATCGGATACCGTCGCCACCTCCGGGTCGTAGATCACGGTGGCGGTCTTGCTCTCGAAATCGACCTGGGCGGATTGAACGCCCTCGACCCGCTCCAGGGCCTTGCGCACGGTGATCGGACACATGGCGCAGGTCATGTTGTCGACTGTAAGTGTCACGGTTTCCTCGGCCTGGGCGCCGACGGTCGGCGCCCAGGCCGCGAACAGCAACAATGTTGCGGTGAGGCAAGCAAAGATTCGGCGTTGTCTCATGGGGTTACTCCTCGGGACATTCAGGCTTCAAAAAAAGGCCGGGGCGTACCAAGGAAAGGCCAGCAGGGCCAGCACCGGCAACGCCACCAGCCAGAAGATCAGGCGCTGGCGGCGCTTGACCGCCGGGTTGGTGCAGGCCTCACCGGGCGCGCAATCCTCGTCGCGGCGATACAGCCGCCACCCGGCGAAGCCCAGTAGCGCCACAGTGGCGAGGACAAATATCGGTCGGTAGGGCTCCAGCGCGGTGAGCGAGCTTATCCAGGCGCCGCCCACGCCAATGGACAGCAATACCAGCGGTGCGACACAGCACAGAGAGGCCCCGATCGCCGCCAGCACGGCGCCAATCTGGGCCCAGGCGGTGCGATTTGAAGTCGGGGTGGAATCGTTCATGGCCTTGCTCCGTATTCGATATTCCAAAGAACGCAGCAAAGCCTAAACGCGGTACGTAGGTACCGTGTCAACCCGAATCCGAACCTGCCTTATTCGGGCTTGGACAGGGTTTCGATCAAGGGGCAATGAGCGGGCTCTCGGCCCTGGCAACAGCGCTCGATAAGCTCGTCCAGTGTATGACGCATGGCGATCAGATCCTCGATCCGCTCCACCACCAGATCGCGCTGATGTTCGGCCACGCGCCGCACGTCTGCACAGCACCCATCGCCGAGCTCCAGCAGCTCGCCGATCTCGGCCAGTGAAAAGCCCAGGGCTTGCGCGCGCTTGATGAAATGGATGCGATCCACCGTCGCCGGCGAGTAGCGACGGTAGCCCGAGAGCGGCTTCGGCGGCTGCCCGATCAGACCGCGCCGCTGGTAGTAACGTACGGTCTGGAGGTTAACGCCCGCAGCCTGTGCCACCTTGCCAATGGTGAGCTCATGCTTGATATCGGTCACAACCTCACGACCTGCTGTTGAAGTATCCATAGAGTCACTGAGAGCCTACGCCGGGTGTTTTACCACGGTCAGTGCCGTCAACGCCCTAGTGTATCGTCTCAAAAGAAACTTTATATAAATCCTACTGGCCCAAGTACCTGTGAAATGGGAGATATTCGTCGGCGAAGGCGAAGTTGGCGTACTTGAGGGCGACCTCGGTGCCGTCCAGGCGTCTTCGCTGCGGGATCGCGGAAGGTGTACGGCAGGATCGCCTCGACGCTCAAGCGCGGCGAGCATGCGCATCATCGGCAACAGCCCGGGCCAGACCGCGGAGGATATCAAGGCCTTTCTGAAATCTAGCGACTGAGGGCAACGCGATGGCCAAAGTCGAGCCGAGTCGGCACGTTACCTTGAGGCTGGTCGCAGTCGTCCTGGCCACTGCCGGCATGGCAGTGGCCATGGGCGCGAGCGGCGACGGCGTAGAACGCGGCCAAGAGGTCTATCATCAAAGTGCATCGCATGCCACGGGGACAATGGCGAGGGCTGGTACCCGGCGCGCCGAACTTCAACGCCGAGGACGGGTGCTGACCAAAGAGGCGGCAAACCCGGCCTCACCGAGCAGGAGATTCGTGCCGCGATCTGCTACATGCGTGAGACCTTTGGACAAGAGTAAAGCCACCAGCGCAGGGTGGCCCACTGCGGGGCCTTAACCCCGGCAGCAGTCACCTCTTTCTAGCGCACATCAGTGCCGAAGAGCTACTTCGCAACGCATGCAAAGGACAAAAGACCATGAAAGCACTTGAAGCCATAGACCTCGCCCTGCTCACCGTTTTCGCTAGTATCGCCACGAGCAACGCATGATGCACAAGCCGCTTTCGTATTGAGGCGCCTAACGATCGGCTGACCCTACCCCCTGCTGCGGAGAACCGGCGGGTTTGGGTCGCGGGCGGGGCGACGGTCTGCCTCCCTCTGCGTACCCCAGAAGGCAGCCGACGCCCGCGCCCCCGTACGCGCATGTCTACTGTGACCTGGGCGGGCTGTCAAATTGGATGCCGGATGCCATTTGCGATCGGACAGTGGCCTGCTGAGCCCCATCCTCAACGGTGCCACCCCCGGCTGCCGCCTAGGCAGGAGTCATTCCGGATTCTGTGGGCTGCCGGGAGCGATTAGGCGCCGCGCACCTGGAATTGTTCGAAGGGTTCGCCGATGCGTCGGCACAGGGCCGGCGCCAGCCATGTTGCCACCGGCTGTTGCACGACGCGGTAGATTGCGCGTGCCGGCAGGCTGCCGGCCAGTCTCCGCCACGCAGTGCGCAGCCAATTCGGCGACCCCGCGGCCAGCACCGCCGAGGGCGCGCTCAGGGCGATCAGGAACGGGCCCACATGGTGCAACACCAAGTGCTGGGCGCGATGCACGAAGAACATGTACTGCGCCAGATAATCCAGATGCGTCTGCATCACCGCGTACATCGCCGCCAAGCCGGTCAAAAAGCCGATGGCGCTCGGCGCATCCGCCGGTCGGCCGCGTCGGCGCAGGCCGCGCAGATACAACGACAGTACCAGGCCGAAGGCTGCGATCAGCGACCAGAACGGCTCCCAGGGCGCCAGAAGCCGCAACCAGTCGGGTAGAGCCGCGCTTGCGCTCATGATCGTAGCCGTATCAGCTGGCGGTCGTTGATGCTGCGGCTTAAAGAACGGATAGCGTATCTCCCAGCCGCGCGACTCCCGGTAAACCAGCACCTCGGTGGCCACGACCACCCCCGTTCGACGATCCAGCCGACGGTGATCGGCCATTCCTTGCCGATTTCCTCCAGGATCGAGAAACCGCCTCTTGACCTAAAGTTTGCTCCGGGTGACATCGCTGGGGCTATCGGAAGATGCTCCAGAACGTAAGCCTGGCATTCCTGTTCAACGGCATCGGCACCCAGCTGGCGATATGGGGCTGATCTATCCCGTATGGGCCATGGCGGCCAGCGTTACCGCCATCTTCGTGAACTCGCTGTGGGAACGTCCGGGGTGTTCTTCGACGCGGTGGCGAGGGTGGGTGCCTGAGCCTGTCAGGGTGATTTCCTGTCACCCGCACTTCCGACGGACGCGGTCACTGCCTAGCGATGGCAGTACGCCTAGATGGATGGCATTTGACTCCGAACCATAGTCTAGGGTTTATACTGCGCAAGCTATGAAAGCGTTCACGATTCATCGCCGAACATGAGCCGGGCCGTTCGAATAGTCGCCGTTGTGCTCGTGCTAGCCGGCCAATTGGCCGTCGCCGGGCAAGCGTTCGCGTTGCCCGACTGCCACGGCACCTCCCCCGGTAACGTTTCCCATGCGGACATGGGGCATGCCACGCACGCGCAGGACGCCGACGGCGACACGGCCGATTGCCATTGCCCGCAAGGCATGCACTGCGGACACTGCGCCGCGTCGGTCGGCAAGATGGTCAGCGAAGAGACGCAATCGACGACCACCGAAAAGTTGGGTCCGCGCTCGCCCGCAAATCTCGCCCTGGCTCACAAGGACCCTCTCGAGAGACCCCCGTCTATCTCCCGTTCGTGATCTGCCGGCGGTCGTGCGCTTTGGCGCATGACCAACGATCATTGACGACGGGAGACGACCATGCCCCCTACATCCCCTGCCCGACGGGCGGCAGGCTTGCCCGGACGACCCGGGAAGAAACGGCTTGTCGAGCCGGAACACAGGAGCATCCGCCAGCCTAATACTCCGGTCCGACGCCCGGGCCTGTTAGTTGTTCTGGCTCTGGCGCTTACAAGCCTGGCGATGGGCCCGGTTCATGCTCATACCCCGGATTGGCCCGACCGCGCCTGGCCGAAGCACGGCGGCCTGGTCCAAACCGCTGGCGACGTCAGAGTGGAACTCGTGGCGAAGCCCGAGCGGCTCGACATCTACCTCCGCGATCCCGGCAATCAGTCGGTCGTCGACGAAGTCGTGTCAGGTGAAATCCTAATCTGGAGCGATGACGGCTCGAAAGACATGCCACTGAGCCGTGAGGGCACGCATTTGACCGCGGCGGCCTCTCCCCCGGCGACCACCCCGTTTCGCGTGATCGTCGAACTCCATATGGCAGGGAAAGCGCCACTCAAGCTTCTATTCGGCCCCATGACCCTGCCTGAGCAGCGGGCGGGGCGTTGATGCGGATTGCCAGCACCTCTTGCCCGCATTAGGCACGGCGCCGGCACGTCGCCATTGACCGCTTCGAACCCTTTGCAGGAGTAAATCATGCGTAAGTATGCACTCGGTGGCCTATTCTCCGTTGCCCTAGTCGGCGCGGTTGCCCTGACCTGGGCGCTCGGCGGATTCATGAACGTGGCCGCCACCTACCCGGACCCGCCGCCCGTGGCGTGGTTACTCCACAGCACCTACGCCAGCTCGGTCGAGCGCCGCTCGACGAATATCGAAGTGCCGGCAGATTTGGGTGCCTCCGAGCAGGTGCTGCGCGGCGCACGCAGCTATCTCGCTATGTGCAGCGGCTGCCATACGCCGCCGGGACAGTCGCCGACACCGGTCAGCCAGGGCCTGTACCCGCCACCGCCGAACCTAGTGGAACTGATCCCACACCGCAGCCCGGCAGAGGCTTTCTGGGTGATTAAAAACGGCGTGCGCATGACGGGCATGCCGGCCTTCGGGCCGACCCACGAGGACGAGGAACTGTGGGCGCTGGTGGCCTTTCTGGACCGCATCGCGGGTGCATCGCCGCAAACCTACGAGACCCTCGTGGCCGAGGCAAAGCACACGGCGCCCGCCGATGACGGCCACGGGCATCGGCATAGCAACGACGCCATGGGCGAAACGCAAAGCGCGCCGGGCCATCACGACCCACAGGATTCCCCTGCCGAGGCGCATCCGCATGAGGAAGGATCAGCCGGCCCGTCTGACGAACACCACGAGAAAGCGAGTCCTCATGCGGATGGCGACGATGGTCATGACCACCAACACTGAGTCCGAAATCAAGTCGCAGTTAACGATCGATTTGTTCCCATCACGGAGTGAGCGATGACGCATCGACACCACGACACTCACCGCCGACGCCTGTTGCAGGCACTCGGCGGCACCGGCGTGCTCGCCGGCCTGGAGGCCTTGCTGCCGGCCTATGCCCGCGCCCGTGACGGCCGCCACCTCACCGGGACTGCCGCGCGCGTGCCCGGCGGCGCCGCGCGGGACGTGGCCATGGATATTCACATCCGCCGCGAGACGATCGATATCGCCGGCGGCCAGGCTTCCGCAATCACCATGAACCACTCCCTGCCCGGCCCCCTCGTGGAGCTGTGGGAGGGCAAGAATGCCCTGTTGCGCGTGCACAACCACTTGGACGAGTCGACCTCCATCCACTGGCACGGCATCCTGTTGCCATTCACGATGGACGGGGTCCCGGGCGTGGCCTTCCCCGGCATCGACCCGGGCGACACCTTCGAGGCGCATTTCCCGGTGCGCCAGTACGGCACCTACTGGTACCACAGCCACACCGGCGTGCAGGAGCAGCTCGGCCAGTACGGCCCGCTGGTCATCCATCCAAAGAGCCGCGAGGATCATATCCCCGCCGACCGCGAATACGTCGTGGTGCTCAGTGATTGGACCTTCGAGGATCCGCACCGGGTCATGGCGAAGCTCAAGAAGGTGAGCGACTACTACAACTTCAATAAGCGCACCGTCGGGGACTTCGTGGAGGACGTGTCCAAGGCGGGCTGGCGCGCAACCCTGCACGATCGCCTGGCGTGGGGGAACATGCGCATGAGCCCGCGCGACATCGCCGATGTCACCGGCTACACCTACACCTACCTGATGAACGGCATGCACCCGGAGGCCAACTGGACCGGGCTGTTTGCGCCGGGCGAGCAGGTGCGCCTGCGCGTGATCAACGCGTCGGCCATGAGCTACTTCAATGTCCGCATCCCGGGCCTGCCGATGACCGTGGTGGCCACGGACGGCCAGAACGTGGAGCCCGTAGAGACCGACGAGTTCCAGATCGGGGTGGCTGAGCGCTTCGATGTGATCGTGCAGCCCAAGACCGGCTCCGCCTACACGCTGATGGCCGAATCCATGGACCGCAGCGGCTATGCCCGGGGAACCCTGGCACCCCGCCCCGGCATGAGCGCGGCGGTGCCGTCACTGCGCGAGCCGCCATCCCGCACCATGATCGACATGGGCATGGCCATGGACGACATGGACATGGCAGGCATGGGCGGATCGCAGCACGGCAACAAAGCCAGGCCCGGCATGCAACATAAGGGGCACGACATGGGCGCCATGAAGCATGGCGACCACCCGATGTCGGGCATGGGCGCGGACGATAGCGTCGCCATGATGGAACCGGCCGGCCCGATCGTCGCCCGCCATGGCCCGGACTGGCATGGCCCCGGCAATATCAGCGTTGCGGAAGTCCAGCGCGACCGCCTGGCCGAGCGCGGCACCGGCCTGCAGGACGCCCCCCACCGGGTACTCACCTACAGCCAGCTACGCAATACCAAGCGCATGGTGGACCGGCGCGAGCCGAGCCACACCGTCGAGATCCACCTGACCGGCAACATGGAGCGCTACATGTGGTCGTTCGACGGCGTCAAGTACACCGACGCCGACAGCCCGATCGACTTCCCCTACGGCGAGCGCGTGCGGCTGATCATGGTCAACGACACCATGATGGAGCACCCCATCCACCTGCACGGCATGTTCATGGAGCTGGAGAACGACCAGGGCGAATATCTGCCCTTCAAGGACACCATCAGCGTGCTGCCGGGATCGCGGGTCTCGCTCCTGGTAACGGCCAACGAGCCCGGCCGCTGGGCCTTCCACTGCCATTTCCTCTATCACATGGATATGGGCATGTTCCGCGTGGTCCGCGTGATCCCTGCCGAGAAAAAAGGAGAGAACAATGCGTAAGACGATTTTCTCTTCCATGAGCACGGCCTTGCTGCTGGGGATTACGCTGGCCACGGCAGCCGCCGGGGTCGAGGCGACCGAGCGGACCAACACGGGCGACGAGGAGCGCGAGCTGCCCGGCAAGGTCACAGACCCCGATGTCATCGCGCCGCCCGGTGCACGAACGCCGTTTAGCGGGGCACCGGCCGAGTGGACGAACTTCATCAAGGACTCGAAGCCCTTCGCTTTCAGTCTGATCGACCGGCTGGAATACGGCGACAGCGACGAGGCGAATACCTATCTCTGGGATGCCCAGGGCTGGATCGGCAGCGATATACACAAGTTCTGGTGGAAGACCGAGGGCGAGGGGCCCACTCATGGCGGCGGCCCCGAAAACACCGAGTTCCAGGCCCTGTACAACCGCACCATCGCTCCGTTCTGGGGTGCCCAGGTAGGCCTGCGCTACGACACCAACCCCAACCCGAACACCGGTTATGCCGTGCTCGGCGTGCAGGGCCTGGCGCCCTATTGGTTCGAGTCCGATACCGCCCTGTTCCTCAGCGAGGACGGCGACCTGAGCTTCCGCGGCGAGTTCGAGTACGAGCTGCTGTTCACTCAGCGGCTGATCCTGCAGCCGCGGCTGGAGATCAACGCCAGCGCCGATGACGTCCCCGAGCTGGGCCTGGGCAGCGGACTCAACGACACCGAGGCCGGCCTACGCCTGCGCTACGAGATCAAACGTGAGTTCGCACCTTACATCGGCGTGCGCTGGGAACAGCTCTATGGCGATACCAAGGACATCGCGGAGCGCGAGGGCGAGCCCACCTCGAGCACATCGTTCGTGATCGGTGTCCGGATGTGGTACTGACGCCATGCCGCCCCATATCTTGAGGAAACACGCATGAAAGAGCATGAGTCGAACGTCGCCTACCTGCACGCCTTGCGCTTCGCCTGGCTCACGCGCTTTTACGACCCCGTGGTTGCGCTCACTGTGCGCGAGCGGACCTTCAAGCAGCGGCTGATCGCTCTGGCGGGCATCGAAAGTGGCCACGAAGTACTTGATATCGGCTGCGGAACCGGCACCCTGGCGATCTTGATCAAACAGACATGCCCGGGCGCGGAAGTTACCGGGCTCGACGGCGACCCCGAGATTCTTGACCGCGCCCGACGCAAGGCGCAGGTTGCCGCAATCGACATACGGTTCGATCAGGGCCTGTCCAACGCGCTGCCTTACCAGGATGCGAGTTTCGACCGAGTCGTCTCTAGCCTGTTCTTCCATCACCTCGACCAGGACGGTAAGCAGGGCACTCTGAATGAGATCCGGCGGGTGCTCAGGCCTGGAGGGGAGCTACACATCGCCGATTGGGGGCAGCCGGCCAACGCCCTCATGCGCGGACTGTTCTTCGCCATCCAGCTCCTGGACGGTTTCGAGACCACACGTGACAACGTGAAGGGGCAACTGCCGACATACCTTGCGAACGCCGGCCTCACAGCCGTGAGCCAGCAAGGGCAGTTGAATACGATTTTCGGCACGCTTGGCTTCTATAGTGCGATCCGATCCTGAACGCCAGCCAACTGAGCCTGCCTTGCGTCAGCTATCTGGATCGGTTGACGGGGATTTGATCCATGTCAATTCCTTCCCTCCGGCAATAAGCGATACTGCCATCGTGAAATTGATGTCGTGGACGACCCATTGAAACGGATTGCAGGGACATTGCTGTTGTCGCTGGCTTTGCTTGGCCAAGCCGCCCAGTCGGCGGTGCCCAATGCCTGCGACAAGAACCATGTCGGTCCCGATCCCGTGACCGAGGCCCCTCCTGCAAGCGATCACCACCATTCCCGAATGGCGGCCTCGGATTCGGCACCGGAGCTGGCCGTTCAGGCCAGTGCCGTGCACTCGTCATCGTGTTGCGGGACCGGAGTCAACGACGGTTGCCTGATGCAAGGCTGTCTGGCGGTCGCACTGCCCTCGCGTTTCACCTCCAGCCTGATCCGGCCCGCGGCGACCGCTCCCGTTTGTCTTTACGTCCTATCGCCCGCGACCCACATCTCCCCGCCCTTCCGACCCCCTATTGCCTGACTTCTCGGGCGGCATCCGTCCGCCAGACGCGTAGCAACGCACGTCAACCCGGGTCGCATTAGCCGACCAACCAAGACGCTGCGGTCTTTTAACGGCCAGTGCAGCCTCGGAGATGCTCATGGCGATCTTACGCAAGAACCGGCTCCGGTTGAGCCTGATCATGCCGCTTGCCCTCGCTGCGTGCGATATCGCAGGCGAGAACGAGACATTGACGCAGGCGGCCGCTCAGGAGGCGACCGACCGGTCAGCCTTGACGGTATACAAAAGTCTCTCGTGCATGTGTTGCGGCCAGTGGATGGCCCACGTGGAACACGCTGCATTTGCAACCGTGAGCCGGCCTGTAGGGCGCATGAGTGCCGTCAAAAGGCAATTCGGTATCGAGCCCCGTTACCGTTCATGCCACACCGCGATATCCGAAAGCGGCTACGTCTTCGAGGGCCATATTCCCGCACGGCTCATCCAACGCTTCCTTGCGGATCCTCCCGACGACGCCATCGGCCTCGCTGTGCCGGGCATGCCACTCGGCAGTCCGGGCATGGAGTCCGGTGACAGGTTCATGCCGTACGACGTGCTGTTGCTGGAAAAGGGGGGCACGAGCCGGGTGTATGCCTCGGTGACAAGCCCGGACCAGCAATACTCGACGGAGCGACAACGATGAGATTCCCCGCGTCTGCCCTGCTACTGGCGCTCGGCCTCAGCGGGGCCGTGCTGCCGGCGTATGCCGGCAACAACGCCTTGGGCCTGGATCAGGCGGTTCGGATCGCGATCGAGCAGGATCCGTGGCTGACCGGCAGCCGGCAGCGCGAGTCCGCCCTGGCGAACGAGGCCGTGGCCGCCGCGCAGCTGCCGGATCCCAAGGTCAATTTAGCCGCTCGCAACCTGCCCACCGACACGTTCGATCTCGACCAGGAGGCGATGACGCAGCTTTCGGTCGGCATCAGTCAGACGTTGCCGCGCGGCGACAGCCGGTCGCTGGCCCGGCGCCGGAAGGAGCAGCTTGCCGCACAGCAGCCGCTGCTGCGCGCGGACCGCAGGGCCAGGGTGGCCGCCAGCGTCTCCCGGCTGTGGCTGGATGCGTTTCGAGCCCAGGAGAGCATTCGGTTGATCGAGAGCGATCGGGTTTTGTTCGAGCATCTGGTCGATGCCGCCGAGGCAAAGTACTCGGCCGCCCTCGTGCGCACGCGCCAACATGACGTGATACGCGCGCAGCTGGAGCTCACCCGCCTTGAGGACCGGCTCACTGCGCTGCGCCAGCAAAAGGACGTCGCGCAGCAGCGATTGTCCGAATGGATCGGCCCAGTCGCGGGAGGCGATCTCGATACGACACTGCCCCGGATAGCGCCCGCCGCCCCGGATTTGCTGACCGATTCCCGCTCGCCCTCCCGTCAAACCTGGTACGAGCATGTCCGTCGGCATCCGGCCCTGCTTGCCGTTGATCGCCGCATCGACGCAGTGCGCACCGATGTCGACCTCGCCCGACAGAAATACCGTCCGGAATGGAACATCACGGCGCAGTACGGTTACCGCGACGATGAGCCCACCGGTCGGGATCGGGCCGACCTGTTCTCGGTCGGCGTCACCTTCGATCTCCCCATCTTCACCGACAAGCGTCAGGACCGGGAGCTGGCGGCCGCCAGGGCGCGCGCCGAGGAGGCCATGACCGATAGATCGCTGCTGGTCCGTGAATTGGTGGCACAGCTCGACGAGGCACGGGACCGGCTGGTACGCCTCGACCAGCGCGAGGCCATTTTCAACCGCCGGCTCCTGCCGCAGATGCGCCAACAGGCCGAGGCGTCGCTGACCGCCTACTACAACGACGACGGCGACTTCGCCGAGGCGGTCCGTGCGCATATCGACGAGCTCAACGCGAAGATCGAGGCGCTCACGGTCACGGTGGAACGCCTGAAGACCATCGCCCAGATCAACTATCTGCTCGCGCAAGCGCCCAGCGACGCGCAGCGCGTTTCCGAATTGAACCGAGGAATTGCCCCATGAGCAACCGCGTGACCTATCCCCTGCTGATCGCACTGGGTGCACTGGCAGGCGCCGCCGGCGCATGGCTGTGGCCCGCCGGACCCTCGGGAACCGCGGCCGATGTCGACGGCGAACCCGAGCCACTGTATTGGGTCGCCCCGATGGACCCGAGCTACCGGCGTGACGAGCCCGGCAAGTCGCCCATGGGCATGGATCTGATCCCTGTGTACGAGGACGGCACCGCTGCGGACAGCCCCGGGACGGTGCGCATCTCGCCCGACGTGATCAACAACCTGGGTGTACGCTCAGCACCGGTTGAGCGCGGCGCCTTTGACAACTCGATCCGGACTGTGGGGTATGTCCAATACGACGAGGATCGCCTGACGCACATCCATTCCCGGGTGGACGGCTGGATCGAGAAACTCCACATCAAGGCCGAGGGCGATCCGGTCCGCCAGGGCGAGGCGCTGTATGCGATCTACTCCCCTACTCTGGTCAACGCCCAAGAAGAGCTGCTGCTTGCCTTGAGCCGCAACAACACGCGCCTGATCCGTGCCGCCGAGGAGCGTCTTGCCGCGTTGAAGGTGCCTGGGCCCACCATCGCAAAGCTGAAAACCGACCGGCAGGTGCGGCAGATGGTCACAGTGTACGCACCGCAATCCGGCGTGGTGGACGATCTCAGGATTCGCGAAGGCATGTTCGTCAAGCCGGACCTGACGATGATGTCCATCGGCGTCCTGGACGAGGTATGGGTGGTCGGCGAGGTGTTCGAGCGTCAAGTCTCCCTGATCGAGGAAGATGACCCGGTGACCATGACCCTCGACTACCTGCCGGACCGGCGATGGACCGGTGAGGTCGATTACATCTATCCCGACATCAGCCCCAAGACCCGCACCGCCCGCGTGCGGATGCGCTTCGCCAATCCGGACCACGCGCTCAAACCCGACATGTTCGCGCAGATCACCATCAGCGCCCGCCGGCGCGACGAGGCTCTGCTGATCCCACGCGAGGCCCTGATCCGCACCGGCGGCAAGCCTCGGGTCGTGCTCGCACTGGGCGACGGTCGGTTCAAGTCGATCGAGGTGGAGGCGGGCCGCATCGGTGACGACCGCGTGGAGATCCTGGCCGGTCTGAAGGCGGGTGAGCTCGTCGTGACCTCGGCCCAGTTCCTGATCGACTCGGAATCCAGCAAGACCTCGGATTTTAAGCGACTGCACCACGGCGAGGAAGGCAACGAACGCCCCGGCTCGGTCTGGACCGAGGCGCGCGTCGAGGCGCTGATGCCCGCGCATCGCATGGTCACGCTCGAGCACGAGACGATCGAGGCCTGGCAATGGCCGGCGATGCGTATGGATTTCACCGTCGATGAGGCGGTCAACCTCTCCCTACTCGAGACGGGGATGCGGGTGCACGTCGAGATCACCGAGGACGACGAGGGGAAGCACCGCATCACGGGCCTGCATGTTCCCGGCAACGAGGGCGGCCCTGCCGCGCAGGACGGATCCGGGGCAGCACGCCAGCCGGAGTCGTCCGATGCTCCGGGGGCCGGTCACGAGCGTGAGCCGGAACCGGACAGCGCACATAACGGCCACGGCAGCTAAGGAGCCCCGAGATGCTTGAATCTCTCATCCGCTGGTCGATCGGCAACCGGTTTCTGGTGCTGCTGGCCACCGTCATCCTGGTCGGGGCGGGTGTCTACTCGCTGAAAAACACGCCGGTCGACGCGATACCGGACCTCTCCGACGTGCAGGTGATCGTCAAGACGAGCTACCCCGGCCAGGCGCCGCAAGTCGTGGAGGATCAGGTGACGTACCCGCTCACCACGGCGATGCTGTCGGTGCCGGGGGCGATAACCGTGCGGGGCTTCTCCTTCTTCGGCGACTCCTACGTCTACGTGATCTTCGACGAGGACACGGATATGTACTGGGCGCGCTCGCGCGTGCTGGAGTACCTGTCCCAGGTGGCACCCGATCTGCCCGCAAACGCACGGCCACAACTCGGACCGGACGCCACCGGCGTCGGCTGGGTCTATATCTACGCCCTCGTGGACCGGACCGGCGCGCACGACCTCAGTCAGCTACGCACGCTGCAGGATTGGTTTCTCAAATACGAGTTGCAGACCGTGCCGGGCGTGTCCGAGGTGGCCACGGTCGGCGGCATGGTGAAGCAGTACCAGATCACGGTCGACCCGGAGAAGTTGCGCGCCTTCGACATCCCGATGTCGCACATTCAGAAGGCCGTCCAGCGCGGCAACCAGGAAGTGGGCGCCTCCGTCGTGGAGATGGCCGAGGCCGAATACATGGTGCGGGCCACGGGTTACATCCAGAGCACCGACGCCTTGGCCGATATCCCACTTGGGCTCGACGTGAACGGCACGCCGCTGCTGCTCAAGGACGTGGCCGACATCGGCGTCGGCCCGCAGATGCGACGCGGCGTGGCCGAGCTCAACGGGGAAGGCGAGACCGTCGGCGGCATCGCGGTCATGCGCTTCGGGGAGAACGCGCAGAAAACCATCGCCGGCGTCAAGGACAAGCTGGCGAAGCTCGAAGCCAGCCTGCCGAAAGGGGTGGAAGTCGTCACCGTCTACGACCGCTCCGGCCTCATCGAGCGTGCGGTGGAGACGCTCTGGCACAAGCTGCTGGAGGAATTCATCGTTGTCGCACTGGTGTGCGTGGTGTTCCTGTTCCACGTGCGCTCGTCGCTGGTCGCGATCCTCAGCCTGCCGGTGGGCATACTCGTGGCCTTCATCGTCATGCACTGGCAGGGGCTGAACGCCAACATCATGTCGCTGGGCGGCATTGCCATCGCCATCGGCGCCATGATCGACGGCGCCATCGTGATGATCGAGAACATGCACAAACACATGGAGCGTACCCCGCTGACCCCCGAGAACCGCTGGCGCGTGGTCGCCGACTCGGCATCGGAGGTGGGACCGGCCCTGTTCTTCAGCTTGCTGATCATCACCGTGAGCTTTTTGCCGGTGTTCACCCTGGAGGCGCAGGAGGGCCGCATGTTCTCGCCGCTGGCCTTCACCAAGACCTACGCGATGGCGGCCAGCGCCGCGCTCGCGGTCACCCTGGTGCCGGTGCTCATGGGCTATTTCATCCGGGGGCGGGTGATGCCCGAGCATGCCAACCCGGTCAACCGCCTGCTGATCGGCGCCTACCGGCCCGTGCTCCGCACGGTGCTGCGCCACCCGAAAGCGGCGCTCGCGGGGGCGCTGGCCATCACCCTGGTCGGGTTCTGGCCGGTAGACCGGATCGGCAGCGAGTTCATGCCGCCACTGGATGAGGGCGACCTGATGTACATGCCAACCACCTACGCCGGCATCTCCATCGGTAAGGCGCGCGAGCTGCTGCAGCAGACCGACAAGCTCATCCGCACGGTGCCGGAGGTCGAGACCGTGTTCGGCAAGGTCGGGCGCGCCGAGACCGCCACCGACCCGGCGCCCCTGACCATGATCGAGACCTTCATCCAGCTGAAGCCGCGCGAGCAATGGCGGGAGGGCCTGACCACCGAGGACCTGAGGAAGGAGCTGGACCGGCTGGTGCGCTTCCCCGGCGTCACCAATGCCTGGGTCATGCCGATCAAGACCCGCATCGACATGCTGGCGACCGGCATCAAGACCCCGGTGGGCATCAAGGTCGCGGGACCGGAGCTCGCCGAGATCCAGCGCATCGGACAGCGGCTGGAAACGATTCTCGCGGACGTGCCCGGGACCGCCTCGGTCTATTCGGAGCGGGTGTCCGGCGGTCGCTATATCAAAGTGGATATCAACCGCGCCAAGGCGGCGCGCTATGGTCTGAACATCGACGATATTCAGCAGGTCCTCGCCACGGCTATCGGTGGCATGAACCTCACGGAAACCATCGAGGGGCTTGAGCGGTTCCCGGTCAACCTGCGCTATCCGCAGTATTACCGGGACTCTCCCGAGCAGCTGGCACGGATGCCGCTGGTCACGCCGAGCGGCCAGCGCATCGCCGTCGGCGACGTCGCCAGGGTCTACATCGAGGACGGCCCACCCGCCATCAAAACCGAGAACGCCCGCCTGAACGGCTGGACCTATGTCGACATCGACGGGGTGGATGTGGGCAGCTACGTCGAGCGAGCGCGTCGCACGGTGGCCGACGAGCTCGATCTACCGGCGGGCTATTCCGTGACCTGGTCCGGCCAGTACGAGTACATGGAGCGGGCCAAGGAGAAGCTCACCTACGTGGTGCCCTTGACACTCGCCATCATCGCAGTGCTGCTATATCTGAATTTCCGCAGCGCCTGGGAAGTCGCCATCATCATGGGCACGCTGCCGCTGGCGATGATCGGCGCTATCTGGCTGATGTACCTGCTCGGCTACAACTTCTCGGTCGCGGTGGGCGTCGGCTTCATCGCGCTGGCCGGCGTGGCCGTGGAGATCGGCGTGATCATGCTGGTCTACCTCAATCAGGCGCACGCCCGCATGCGCACCGAATGCGACGGGCAAGGGATACGACCGGATAAGGACACTTTGCGGGACGCCGTCCTGCAGGGGGCCGTGCTGCGCGTTCGACCGGTGACGATGACCGCCGCGGCGGTCATCGGCGGTCTGCTGCCGATCATGTACGGCGGCGGCACCGGCTCGGAGGTCATGCAGCGCATCGCTGCGCCCATGGTCGGTGGCATGGTCAGCGCTTTCCTGCTCACCCTGCTGGTGCTGCCGACGGTGTACTACGTCTGGAAAGGATACTCCCTGAACTCATGACGCCGGACGGCAACGACGTCACGTCATCGAAATGACAGGTGAAACCATGAACTACCGGAAAGTGACCGCGATCTTCCCCACCCTGGAGCTGGACAATGTGGAACAGGCGCTGATGGAACTCGGCGTGCCCGGCATGTCGGTCTCAGCCACACACGGCTTCGGGGAATACCGGAATTACTTCGCGAAGGACACCATGACGGACTGCGTGCGCGTGGAGATATTCACCGACGCCGACAGGGCCACCGAGATCGCGAGAACGATCGCCCGGACCGCGCACAAGGGATTGAAGACCGACGGCATCGTTGCGGTCTTGCCGGCCGAGATGGTATGGCACATCCGTGATTATCAGGACTAGTGGCTCGAGGCAGTGACGGCCATTCCATCAAGGCCACGGACTGATCACTTTGGGAGATTCGGCATGAAAGAGCCAAACGATTCCGAGCATGTAGACCCCGTGTGCGGCATGGTGGCCGACCCGGCCAGCGCGCCCAGTCTGGAACATGCCGGCAAGACCTATTTTTTCTGCAGCGAGCGGTGCCGGGACAAGTTCTCGGCCGAGCCCGAGCGCTATCTGCACCCTGCACCCCGGGATGCCGAACCCGCCCCGGCCGGCACGCGTTACGTCTGCCCGATGTGCGAGGGCGTCGCGCAGGACCGGCCCGGCAATTGCCCCAGGTGCGGCATGGCGCTGGAGCCGGAGACCCCGCAGCTCACGCGCACGATCTATACCTGTCCGATGCATCCGGAGATCGAGCGGGAAGAGCCGGGCGACTGCCCGATTTGCGGGATGGCGCTGGAGCCGAAGACCGTCACCGCCGAGAATCAGGCGAGCCCTGAGCTCAAGGACATGACGCGGCGCCTATGGGTGGGTGCGCTGCTGACCGTGCCGGTGGTAATTCTGGCCATGGGGGGATATATCCCGGGCGTCGAGATGGAGGCATTCGTTCCCCACCAGATCGGGATATGGCTTGAGCTGGCGCTGGCCACACCCGTGGTGCTGTGGAGTGGCTGGCCATTCTTCGAGCGTGGCTATCGCTCAGTGGCGACCTGGAATCTCAACATGTTCACGCTGATCGCCCTGGGGGTCGGCGTGGCCTACGTCTATAGCGTTGTCGCCACCATTTTCCCGCACATCTTCCCACCGTCGTTCCAGGACGAATCCGGACGCGTGGCGGTGTACTTCGAGGCCGCCGCCGTGATCGTCACCCTGGTCTTGGTCGGCCAGGTCATGGAGCTGCGCGCACGCAGCCAGACCAATGCGGCCATCAAGGCCCTGCTGGGTCTGGCGCCCAACACCGCACGCCGCGTCAACTCGGACGGCACCGAGGAAGATATACCACTGGAACAGGTGCAGCTCGGCGACAAGCTACGGGTGCGCCCCGGCGAGAAGGTGCCGGTGGACGGCGTGGTGCTCGAAGGCAGCTCCTCGGTGGACGAATCAATGATCACCGGCGAACCCATCCCCGTCGAGAAAGGCGCAGACGACAGGGTTATCGGCGCCACCGTGAACGGCACGGGCTCACTGGTGATCGAGGCGGAGCGCGTGGGCAGCGACACCCTGCTCTCGCAAATCGTGCAGATGGTCGCCGAGGCGAGCCGCAGCCGAGCACCCATACAGAACCTGGTGGACGTGGTAGCGAGTTATTTCGTGCCGGCAGTGGTCGTTACCGCCGTGATCACCTTCATCGTTTGGGGGATCTGGGGCCCCGCGCCGGCGATGGCCTATGCCCTGATCAATGCCGTAGCGGTCCTGATCATCGCGTGTCCGTGCGCCCTGGGTCTGGCCACCCCCATGTCCATCATGGTGGCCAGCGGCAAAGGCGCCTCCCTGGGCGTGCTGTTCAAGAACGCCGAGGCCATCCAGACCCTGCGCCAGGTCGACACCTTGATCGTGGACAAGACCGGCACGCTCACCGAGGGCCGGCCGCATCTTCAGGACGTGTTCGCAGCCACTGGCTTCGACGAGGAGCAGGTATTGGCCTGGGCAGCCGGACTGGAGCGCGGCAGTGAGCACCCGCTGGCGGCGGCCATCGTCCAGGGCGCGGAAGAGCGCGGCGTCTCACCGGAGCGCGCGACGGGCTTCGAGTCGATTACGGGCAAGGGCGTCCGGGGCCAGGTCGGCGGTCACGAGGTGGCGTTGGGTAACCGCGCCCTGATGCGCATGTTGGACGTGGATGCCGAGGCGCTGGCTGAGCGCGCGGAAACCTTTCGCGCCGAAGGCAAGACAGCCATGTTCGTGGCCCTGGACGGGCGGCCAGCCGGGCTTGTCACCGTCGCCGATCCCGTCAAGGAGACCACCCCGGATGCGATACGGGCGTTGCACGAGGCCGGGCTGCGCATCACGATGCTGACGGGTGACAGCGAGACCACCGCGCGTGCGGTCGCCGGCCGGCTCGGTATCGACGAAGTGCTCGCCGAGGTCTTGCCGGAGCAAAAGGCCGAGAAGGTCAAGTCGCTACAGGCCGAAGGCCGGTTCGTGGCCATGGCCGGTGACGGCATCAACGACGCACCCGCCCTGGCTCAGGCCCAGGTCGGCATCGCCATGGGCACAGGCACCGATGTGGCCATGGAAAGCGCCGGCGTGACCTTGGTCAAGGGGGACCTGCGAGGCATCGTGCGCGCGATCAAACTCAGTCGGGCAACCATGCGTAACATCAAGCAGAACCTGTTCTTCGCCTTCGTCTACAACAGCCTGGGGGTGCCCGTCGCAGCCGGAATCCTCTACCCGTTCTTCGGCATTCTGCTCTCGCCCATCATCGCGGCGGCAGCAATGTCGTTCAGCTCCGTGTCGGTGGTAGGCAACGCCCTACGCTTACGCCGTCAGGAAGTGTGACGTGCACAGATTCGGCTGGTATCGGACCAAGATCCTCGGCGCGCTGGTCAACGGTGGCTTTCTGTCGGGAGCCCACATTCTTCCGAAACGTAAGGCTTGCTGTAACTTAGTTATCAAATCAGGAGGCGTCGTGCCATGACTTATTCGATTGGCCAACTTGCAAAGATGGCAGACTCCGATGTGGAAACCGTTCGCTATTATGAGCGGCGCGGCTTGATGCCGAAACCGCCCCGCACCAAGGCCGGTTATAGGAAGTATTCGCCGGATGAGGTGCGGCGTTTCCGTTTCATTCGTCGCGCGAAAACGCTCGGCTTCACGCTTCGTGAAATCGCTACACTCCTGCGTTTGCAGGAAGGCGGCGACCGGGCCGAAGTGAAAGATATTGCGCAAACCAAGCTTTCACAGGTCGAGGCGCGGATCAAGGATTTGCAACACATGCGTTCCGTGCTCACCGAGCTCCTTGCTCACTGCTCCGGGAGCGGCCCTGTCACGGGTTGTCCGATCATAGAGGCCTTGAACAGTGACACCGCGCCGCCCGAGATGGCATCATCGGCCCCGCCAGGGCCGGTGCGCCTACGCGATCGCCTCGACCAATGATCGCGTGCCTGGATTAATCGAGTGTGGCGTACAGCTATTGACTCCGTACTATGGTCCAGGCGTAATATGCGACGCATTATGAGGCAGCAGCGCCAACCTTTGCGACACTTGCGATTGCTATTCATCCTGGTCTTGGCGGCCTCAGTGCCGCTGCCGGCGCTGGCCTCCTCGCTTGGCATGCCGCATTGCCAGACTATGCAGCAGGCCGGAGGTGATGTCGCGGCAGACGCCGCCTCACCAGCGCAAGGCACGGCACTGAACCAACCGGCGATGGACGACGACACGTGCGATTGCGACGATGGCTCGGCCTGCACGATGCCCTGCGCCGTCGGTGGCATAGCCGTGCTTGATTCCGATCTTCTGTCCTCTCATAACCTAGTTCCCTCCGGCGAGCGCCTCAGCCCCAAGCCCGCGAGTGCTCTACCCGCCCACGAAGCCGAGCTGCTCCGACCTCCGCTACGTCTCCAGAGCTAACCCGCGCGTCGGCACGATTGGCTCGTGCCGAGCTTTCGCCAGTTCTGGAGATGAACCATGCCTCATGGCAATACGACGCGGCGCTATGCCGCACGTAATCCTGTAAGGGGGACGGCCGGCTCTGTTTCCCCGTGGGGCCTAGGTGCCCTGATCGCTCTTGTCTTTGTGAGCGTGACAGCGGCGGCACAAGAGACGCTCCCCGAGGGACAGCGTCTGCACGCCGATCACCTCGTCGAACGTGTTTTGTCCGACAACGCGGGCCTGGACGCCCTGCGTGCCGCCGTCGACGCCGCCGAGGCGCGCGTCGTGCCCGCCGGCTCGCTGCCCGATCCGCAGCTGTCGGGGGCCGTGGCGCCGGAGACGATCGACGGGCTCGATGCCCCGACCGGTCGCGACCGGGGCACCAATTTCCGCGTCGAGATCAGCCAATCCTTTCCCTGGCCGGGCACGCTCGGCCTGCGCGCCGAGGCTGCACGCGAGGAGGCGGCCGCCGCCACCGAGAACGTCGCCGCCCTGCGCCTGCGCCTGGCCGCGGCCGCCAAGGCCGCCTACGCGGAATGGCGCTACGTGCACCGGGCGTTGGCGATCAACGCCGACAATCGGGAGCTGGTGGACGAGCTGAGACGGGTGGCCGAGCAACGCTACGCCGCCGGCTTGACCCGGCAACAGGATGTCCTGCAGGCCGAGGTCGAGTTGCAGCGTCTCGAGCACCAAGCCATCCAGCTAAAGCGCGCCAAGCGCGGGGTGCGGGCAAAGATCAACGCCTTGCTCAACCGCCCGGCGACCGAATCGCTGGCCGAGCCCGCCGGATTGCCGCAGCCACAAAGCCTTCCTCCCTACGAAAGAATGCGGGACCAGGCGCTGTCGTCCCACCCCGAGCTGGCGCGGATCCAACGTCGTATCGCCGCCAACCAGGATCGCGAGGCCGTCGCGCGGAAGGAGTTCTACCCGGACTTCAAGGTCTTCAGCGGCTACAACAAGTTATGGGACGCCGACGAGAAGCGTTGGATCGTCGGCGCCGGCATCAGCCTGCCGCTGAGCCGGGACAAATACCGCGCCCGGCTTGATGAGGCCAAGGCCGACACCCTGCGCCTCGAATTCGAACTCACCGACCGGCGCGCGCAACTGCTCAGCCAACTGGAGCAGGCGCACGCCGCGGCCGAAGAAGCCCAACACAGCATCGCCCTGTACGAGAACGAGCTGGTCCCGCTGGCGCGGGAGAACCTGAGCGCCGCGCGCGCCGAGTACGGCGCCGGCGGCGGCTCGTTCCTGGCCGTGATCGATGCGGAAAGGAACAAGCTGGACGCGGAGCTGAACCTGGCGCGCGTGCGCGCCGACCACTTCGCCGCGATCGGCGATCTGCAGCGTTGGACCGCCGCCGACCTGCCGGCCACGTCGACGCCCGGTCCCATGAATACCCTGGAGCCCTCCTATGAGTAAGAAAGTCCTGGCCCTGGGCCTGGCGGCCCTGTTGGTCATCGCTGCCAGCATCGTTGGCTGGTCGCTTTTGCGAGACACGGGCGGCGACGCCGGATCCGTGTCCCTGGCCGAGGCGCCCACCTATCAATCCGGGCCATTCCGCCTGTCGGTGACCGTCTCCCCCGAGACGCCGGTGGTGGGCGAGAACCGGTTGGGCGTCCTGCTGGAGGACGCCGACGGCAACCCCGTCTCCGGGGCCAGGATCAAGGCCGTGGCCACCATGCCGGCGATGGGCAGCATGCCCGCCATGCACGCCCCCGCCGATCTCGAAGAGACCGAGCCGGGACGCTACACGGGCCCCTTCGAGCTCTCGATGAAGGGCGCCTGGCCGTTGACGCTGAAGATCGCGAAAGACGGCCTCGGCAAGACGCAGATCGCCTTCGACATGGCGACCGGCCGGACCGGCCTGGAGCTCGACACCGGCGGCCGGCGCATCGACGGCGGGGCCGCGGGCGAAACGGATTCAGGCGGGCAAGCAGCCGATGCGGCTTCCGACATGCCCACGATCAACCTCGACAACCGCCGGCGCCAGCTCATCGGTCTCGAAACGACGGAAGTCGAGCGGCAGCGACTGGTGCGCGAAATCCGCGCCGTGGGCGAGATCGTCTACGACGAGACCCGCGTAAGCGATGTCACGCTCAAGTACGACGGTTGGGTCGGTGATCTGCAGGTCGACTACGTCGGCGCCCAGGTCGAGCGCGGCCAGGTGCTGTTCGGCATCTACAGCCCGGAGCTGTTCTCGGCCCAGCAGGAGTACCTGGAGACTCGCCAGCGGCTGTCCCGCCGCGGCCCCGGCGACAGCCTCCTGAAGGCCGCCCGCCAGCGGCTGATGCTGTGGGATATCGCACCGGCGCAGGTACGCGCGATCGAGCGGCGCGGCGAACCAATCAAGTACTTGCCCATTCAGGCGCCCGCCACCGGCACGGTGGTGGAGAAAAACGTGGTCGAGGGCTCGGCCGTCAACAAGGGCCAGACCCTGATGCGCATCGCCGATCTGTCCACCGTGTGGGTCGACGCCGAGGTCTACGACAGCGAGTTGCCGCTGGTCCACGCGGGCATGACGGCCGAGGTCACCCTGCCCTACCTGCCGGACGCCCGTTATCAGGCCAAGGTGGACTACGTCTATCCCTACCTACAGGGACAGACCCGCACCGGCCAGCTCCGTCTGTCCCTGCCCAACCCGGACGGGCGCCTGAAGCCGGACATGTACGCGCAAGTCCGCCTTCAGGCGGATCTGGGCGAGCGCCTGGCGGTACCGGAGTCGGCGGTGCTGTTCTCCGGTGACGCGCGCGTGGTGTTCGTCGATCTGGGCGACGGCCGCCTGCAACCCCGCCGCATCGAGACCGGCCAGCGTACCGAAGATTATATCGAGGTCGCCTCGGGCCTGGAGGCCGGCGAAACCGTCGTGACCTCCGGCAATTTCCTGATCGACGCCGAGACGCGCCTGAAGACGGGGATCAAGCAATGGTGAGCGAAAAGACACATGGCGCCGGCGACCGGCCGGACTGGATCCAGCGACTGATCGCGTACTGCGCCCGCAATCCATTGCTGGTTCTGATGCTGGTGGCCGCGGCCACCGTCTGGGGCTGGCGCTCGCTGGACGGCGCGCCGCTGGACGCGATCCCCGACCTGTCCGACGTGCAGGTGATCGTGTTCACCGAGTGGCCGGGCCGCAGCCCGGATCTTGTCGAGGACCAGATCACCTATCCGCTGGTCACGACCCTGCTGGCCGCCCCCAACGTCGACTTCGTGCGCGGCCAGAGCTTCATGGGCCTGTCCTTCGTCTACGTGATCTTCGAGGACGGCACCGACATCTACTGGGCGCGCTCGCGGGTGCTGGAATACCTCAACTCGGCATCCAAGGATCTGCCGGAGGGCGTCAATCCCACCCTGGGCCCGGACGCCACCGGCGTCGGCTGGGTCTACCAGTACGCCCTGCGGGATACCTCGGGCAACCAGAACCTGGCCGAGCTGCGCAGCCTCCAGGACTTCAACATCCGCTACGCCCTGGAGGCGGTCGACGGGGTTGCCGAGGTGGCCTCGGTCGGCGGCTACGAGAAGGAGTACCAGGTCAACGTCGACCCCAACAAGCTGGCGTCCTACGGCTTCTCCCTGGACCGGGTGATCGACGCGGTCCGCGACTCCAACAACGACGTCGGCGGCCGGGTGCTGGAGGTCGCCGGGCACGAGCACTTCATCCGCGGCCGCGGGTATGTGCAATCCGTCGACGACCTGAAAAAGGTGGCGCTCGGCGCCGGGCCCGGCGGCACGCCGGTGACGCTCGACCAGGTCGCCGACATCCAGCTCGGGCCCGCCATGCGCCGCGGCCAGGCCGATCTCAACGGCGAGGGCCTGACCGTGGGCGGCATCGTGGTGATGCGTTACGGCGAGAACGCCTTGGACGTGATCGAGCGGGTCAAGCAGCGCCTGGACGAGGTCCGGGCCTCGCTGCCCGAGGGCGTGGAGATCGTGCCGGTCTACGACCGCTCGGATCTGATCAAGCGCGCCATCGACACGCTCACGCGGATCCTGGCCGAGGAGATGCTCATCGTCTCCCTGGTGATCCTGGTGTTCCTGTTGCACCTGCGCTCGGCCCTGGTGGCGGTGATCACCCTGCCGATCGCGGTGCTGCTGGCCTTCATCCCCATGTACTACCAGGGACTGACCGCCAACATCATGTCGCTGGGCGGCATCGCCGTGGCGATCGGCGCCATGGTGGACGCGGCGATCGTGATCATCGACAACATCCACAAGCGGCTGGCCGCCTGGCAGTCCGGCGAGGCGCCCCCCGAGGAGCGCGCCAAGTCACGCACAGTAGTGATAATCGAGGGGATGCAGGAGGTGGGTCCGTCCATCTTCTTCTCGCTGCTGATCATCGCGGTGTCGTTCCTGCCGGTGTTCGCCCTGGAAGGCAGCGAGGGGCGGCTGTTCAAACCGCTGGCCTACACCAAGACCTATTCCATGTTCTTCGCCGCGCTGCTGTCGGTCACGCTGGTGCCGGCGCTGGCCGTGCTGCTGATACGCGGCAAGATCCGCGGCGACAAGAGCCGGCTGAACCGCGCCTTGCAGCGGGCCTACATGCCGGTGATCCGGGCGGCGGTCCACGCCCGCTGGTTCGTCATCGGCCTGGCCGCGGCGGCCCTGGTGGCCACCGTCCCGGTCTACCAGCAGCTTGGCAGCGAATTCATGCCGCCGCTCAACGAGGGCTCGATCCTGTACATGCCCACCGCCCTGCCCGGCATGTCCATCGAGCAGGCCAACCGGACCCTGCAGACCATGGACCGGCGGCTGATGGAGTTCCCCGAGGTCAAGCGGGTATTCGGCAAGGTCGGCCGCGCGACCACCGCCACCGATCCCGCGCCGCTGTCCATGTTCGAGATCAACGTGATGCTCGAGCCCAAGGCGCAGTGGCGCGAGGGCATGACCTGGGACAAGCTGATCCAGGAGATGGACCAGGCGATGGATTTCGCCGGCATGCCCAACATCTGGTGGATGCCGATCCAGACCCGCACCGAGATGCTGGCCACCGGCATCCGCTCGTCGCTGGGCATCAAGGTGCTCGGCCCGGACCTGGAGCAGATCGAATCCACCGGCATCGCCATCGAGCAGGCGCTGCAGGCCGATCCCCGCACCGCGCCGTACACGCGCAGCGCCTTCGCGGAGCGCACAACCGGCGGCTATTTCCTGGATTTCACCGTCGACCGGGCGGCCGCCGCCCGCTACGGGCTCAACGTCGGCGACGTCCAGGACGTAATCGTCGCCGCCATGGGCGGTCGCGCCGTGTCGCAGACGGTGGAGGGCCGCGAACGCTACGACATCCTGGTGCGTTACGCGCGGGATTTCCGCGACGACATCCAGTCGCTGGAGCGCACCCTGATCACCACGGCCGACGGCGCGCAAATCCCGATTTCCCAAGTGGCCGATATCGAGTTCACCACCGGCCCGCCCAGCATCCGCGACGAGGACGGCCAGCTCGCCGGCTTCGTGTTCGTCGACGTCAAGTCGGACATCGGCATCGCCGACTACGTGGAGAAAGCCAAGCGGGTGGTCGAGGACAAGGTCGACATGCCGCCCGGCTACCGCCTGGCCTGGGCCGGCCAGTTCAAGTACTACGAGCGGGCCAAGGCGCGCCTCCAGATCCTGGTGCCGCTGACCATCGGCCTGATCTTCTTCATGCTGTTCATGCACCGCGGCTCGCTGATCGAGACCGCGATCATCATGCTCAGCCTGCCGTTCTCGCTGGTCGGCAGCGTCTGGCTACTCTGGCTGTTGGGTTACAAGCTGTCCGTGGCGGTGGCCGTGGGCATCATCGCGGTCTCCGGTCTGGCCGTCGAGCTGGGCCTGCTGATGATGGTCTACCTGGACCTCGCCTGGCTGCGCTACCGCAACGAAGATCTGATCCACAGCCGCACCGACCTGCTCGCGGCGATCGAGGTCGGCGCCAGCCACCGCATCCGCCCCATGCTGATGACCGGCCTGGCGCTGTTCATGGGCCTGGTGCCCATCATGCTCAGCACCGGCTCCGGCGCCGACGTCATGAAGCGCATCGCCGCGCCCATGCTCGGCGGCGTGGCCTCGGCGCTGATCATGGTGCTGATCGTGTTCCCGGCCATCTACTCGTTCTGGCGGGGGCGCGGCTTGCCGCAGGTGGCCGATACGGAGTCGGGCACAACCAGATCCGGAGGACATCGTGGCGCATGATCGCCGCTACTCGAAACAGAGACTCGCGTGCCGGATAAACCGGCGGGCGACAGACCCCGGGCCCAGCCCCGACAACAGGAGGTTCCAACCGTGAAAGCACGACAACGCAACCTATGGCCGGCCCTCATCGCCGGCGCGTCGCTGGGCTTGACCGCCGGCCTGGCCGGCGCGGGCGCACCGGCCACGCAACTGGCGACTGAGGCAAAGCCCGTTCTGACGGAGGAGGCCAGACAGCGACATCGGCATGGCCCGCCCGGCAAGGGCACCGTTCATCGCCATAAACATCGAGAACGCTCGAAACAGGCCGAGGGCCAGGCCAGGACGGATGACCCCGAGGGAAACCGGACCCGCCGGCGTTCCGGGCCACCCGGGAAGTTCCCGTACCGACGGTGATAGCGGCAAGGAAGGACGGTGGGCACAGCGATGCCGCCGGCCGCCTCGCGGTCCGCCGGCACTGCCCCGGATTCCGTCATCCGTGAATTCTTCTCAACCACGCAAAGGACATTAAGACCATGAAAACACTTGAAAGCATTTTCCTCACCTTGCTCAGCGCATTCGCCGGCATCGCCAACGCCGCGGAACAAGCCGGACCCGGCCAGATGGGCGATAACGGCATGATGGACGGAGGAATGATGAACGGCAGCATGATGATGAGCGGGCCCGCCATGTTCGTCTGCGTTCTGTTCGGCCTGCTTATCCTCATTGCCCTGATTCTCGCAATCCTGGCGCTGATCAAGTATCTGCGGAGCGACAAGTCATGAGCCGCGCAAGCACGAAAACCGCTCGGCACCTCGTGCAGTTGACTCTGGCCCTCGTGATCGGTCTCGCCAGTATGCAACCGCTGTCCGCGGCGCCACCGGTTACGGCGGCCTTGTACAAGAACCCCGACTGCCAGTGCTGCGACGCCTACGCGGCCTATTTGCGGCGGCACGGCCTCGAGGTGACGGTGATCGCCACCAGCGATCTCATTGCGGTCAAGCGTGAGCATGGCGTGCCCCGCCAGCTGGCGGCGTGCCACACGATGACGATCGACGAGTACGTGGTCGAGGGTCACGTCCCCATCGGGGTGATCGAGAAGCTGCTGCGTGAACGTCCGGCCATACAAGGCGTGTCACTGCCCGGCATGCCGCCCGGCTCGCCCGGGATGACGGGCGAAAAGCAGCAGCCGTTTGTGATCTACGCTATCGACAAGGGGGAACCGCGGGTCTATACGACCCACTGACACCCTAGGAGCCCCATCGATGCAACGCGAATCGAACGACAAGCAACCCCAGGACGACGCCGACCGAGGATCAGCAAGCTGGTGGCCACGATACCGGGTCTCGCTCACCCTCGCCGCGGCCGTCGCCATCGGCCTGGCCTTGGGCTGGGACTGGCTCGCCGCCACCGGCCTGCTCGGGATTGTGCTGATCCTGCTGGCTTGCTTGGCGATGTGCGCCATCGCCATGCGCGGCGGCAGTGGCGGCCGCGATTCAGGCGGGTGAGGCTCCCGCACACGCAAACCACGCGAGGTTGCGGATGAATGAATCCATTGCCCATTCAGGCGCCTGGGGTATCGCGCTGATCGTCATCGTGCTGGTCTCCTGGCTGTTCTACCGTTACTTCGCGCCCATCCGATGGCGTGAATGGGCCGGCGCCGGGCTAGTGCAGGCCTTCATCATCGCGCTGTACGCGGAGATGTACGGCTTCCCGCTCACCATCTATCTGCTGGTGCGTTTCTTCGGCCTCGACAGCGCGTACGTCAGCGCCAACCTCTGGTCCACGCTGATCGGGCTAGGCGAGACCGGGATGCTGATCTCCATGCTGCTCGGCTTCGGGCTCGCCCTTATCGGCATTGGCCTGTTCGTCCAGGGATGGCGGCAGGTGCACCGCGCGCGCAAGGAAGATCGGCTGGTCACCCATGGGCTGTATGCCTTCGTGCGCCATCCCCAGTACACCGGCCTGTTCCTCGCCTTGTTCGGCGAGGGTGTGGTGCACTGGCCCACGTTGTTCTCGGTCGGGTTGTTTCCGCTGATCGTGCTGGCCTATTACCGGCTGGCTCGGCACGAGGAGCGGCACATGCTGGCCGAGTTCGGCGACACCTATCGCGCTTATCAGCGCCGGGTGCCGATGTTTATCCCCCGCTGGGGCCAGTGGCGAAGGTTTGCCGATGCCTCCCAGGACGGCATCGATGACAGCGACTCGCAATGGAGGAAGCGACCATGAACGATATCGACCCAGCCCGCAGAACGCTGTTGCGCCGCATCGGTGGCACCACCGTCGCCACGGCACTGTTTCCGGGGCTGCTCCTAAGCGCCTGCGGCAACGGCACGAGCGCCGGCACGCGCAGCGCCACGGCGGCTCGCCACGGGCTCGAGCGCGGCCCGTTCGACGTCGATCTGCGGCTGCGCGCGCAGCCAGGCACGGCGCCCATTCTGCCCGGCACGCCCAGCGAGGTCTGGCGCTACACGGCCGAACTGCGCAACGGCCCCGCGGATACCGTTGCCCCGGTGGGCGACAGCTACACCGGTCCGCTGATCCGGCTGCGCCGCGGCCAGCGCTTTCGCGCCCGGCTGGAGAACGGCCTGCCGGAGGACACCACCGTCCACTGGCACGGCCTGCATGTGCCGCCGGACGTGGACGGCCAGCCGCGGCTGCCGATCAAGCCTGGCGAGGCCATGACGGTGGCCTTCGAGGTGCGCGACCGCGCCGGACTGTACTGGTATCACCCGCATCCGCACGGGCCGGACGGCGGCCGGGTCGGCTTCCAGAGCTATGCGGGCTTGACCGGCCCGCTGGTCATCGAGGACGAAAGCGAGCGCTCCTTGGGGCTGCCCGCCGGGGATCAAGAGATGATCCTGGTCCTTCAGGACCGGAGCTTCGCCGGCGACAACGAGCTGACCTACATCGGCAGCGGCATGGGCACCATGATGAGGCGCATGCGCGGCTTTCTCGGCGACCGAGTGCTGGTCAACGGCCAACCCGATGCCGTGCGCGAGGTCGCTACCCGGCCCTATCGCCTGCGGCTCGTCAACGGCTCCAACTCGCGCATCTATAAGCTGGCCTGGAGCGACGGCCGGCCCATGACCGTGCTCGGCACGGACGGCGGCCTGCTGACAGCCCCGCTAAAGCAGCCCTTCGTGACGCTGGCGCCCGCGCAGCGCATCGACCTGTGGCTGGATTTGTCTAGCTCCGAGCCGGGCGACGAGCTGCGCTTGCTCAGCCAGGGCTATCAGGCGGGCATGATGAACGGAATGATGGGAGGCGGGATGATGGGAGACATGATGGGCGGCTCGGAGCTCCCGGCGGGCGCCCGTTTCCCTCTGCTCACCCTGCGCGTGACGCGCCGCGAGAGTGGCGGCGAGCCGCTCCCCGAACGCTTGGTTGACAACCTGCAGACACCGGCGGTCAACCGCGACACGCTGGTGCGCCGCTTCGAGTTGGGCATGGCCATGATGCGCGGCTTCACCATCAACGGCCGCCGGTTCGAGGGCACCAATGTGGCCGACGACGAGGTCGTGCGCCTGGGCGACACCGAGATCTGGGAGTTTGCCAACGACACTATGATGCCTCACCCCATGCACGTGCATGGCTTGCAGTTCACGGTCGTAGGCCGCCAGCAGACCGGCGGGCGCCACGGCTGGGGCGGGCTCGAAGACGGGCTGGTGGATGCCGGCTGGCACGACACCGTGCTGGTCTTGCCCGGCGAGCGCGTGCGCATCGCGCTGACCTTCGAGGATTTCGAGGGGCTTTACATGTACCACTGCCACAACATGGAACACGAGGACGCCGGCATGATGCGCTATTACCGCGTGCGTGCCTAATCCCTCATCGCAGCCACAGGAGGCAAATGACGTGACTATCCGCTCGACCGCACAACTTGTTCACCACCAATGCACTAGGATGTCGGCTTTTGGACCATAGCCGAGGCCGTGCTGATCTATCTCGGCATTCCGTTCGTGGCCGGCTATCTGACCCGGCGCATGCTGACCCGACGCAAGGGGACGGCGTGGTACGAGGAGCGCTTTCTGCCTCGGATAGGGCCGCTGACCCTGGTCGCTCTACTTTTCACGATTCTCGCCATGTTTTCCCTGAAGGGCGGCATGGTCCTCGAGCTGCCGCTCGATGCGCTGCGCATCGCGGCGCCGCTGGCGGTGTACTTCGTCGTCATGTTCGTTGTCAGCTTCTGGATGGGCAAGCTGATCCAGGCCGACTATCCCCGCACCACCGCCATTGCCTTTACCGCAGCGAGCAATAACTTCGAGCTCGCGATAGCGGTCGCCATCGCCACCTTCGGGCTGGCGTCGCCGGTGGCGTTCGCCACGGTCATCGGCCCGCTGGTCGAGGTGCCGGTGCTGATTTCGCTGGTGACCGTTTCGCTCTGGCTCCGGAAACGTTGGTTCGAGGAAAAGCCCGCAATCCCCGTCGAAGAGGGTGCCAGGTAAACGCTATGCAACGGATACTTTTCCTGTGTGTCGCGAACTCCGCGCGTAGCCAGATGGCAGAGGGACTGGCGCGTTCAATTCTTAGCGACAAGGCGATGGTGATCAGCGCCGGCTCGGAGCCGTCGTGCGTGAACCCGCTCGCCATCGAGTCGATGGCCGAAATCGGTATCGATATCTCCGGCCACCGGTCCAAATTCGTTAGCGAGGTCGATCCCGAAGAGGTAGACCTCGTCGTGACCCTTTGCGCCGAAGAAGTCTGTCCGATCCTGCCGGGGCGTGTGCGATGCTTGCACTGGCCGATTGCGGATCCGGCATCGACGGATCCGGCCCTGACGCCCCGCCCTCGGCAAGCTTCGTCAATTCGGTGACGGCATCGAATAATGGGATGGTTGCCAGTGCAGTATCCCACCCGCCCGAGTACTACCCCGAAAATACCAGCGCGGTCGTGTACATGACCGCGATGCCGGTCAGCAGGCCGCCCGCCAGCAGCGGCTGGCCGGTCAGGCCCTGCGCCGAGGCCGTGCGACCGCGCAAATACAAGCCGACGTCGATCAGCACTTGCAGGATGGCGCCGACCCCCAGCGCCAGGCATAGGGCCGCAAACTGCGGCGAAAAGGCGTAGGCGCCGATCCAGCAGCCCGCCACCGCCGGCAGCCCGGCCAGAGCGGCCAGACCCACCCAAGTCGGCAATCTTAGCCGCGATTCGGTCAGCGGCGCCGCGATGCCGATGCCTTCGGTGACGTTGTGCAAGGTGAAACCGACCACCAGGAAGGTACCCAGGGCGATCTCCCCGGCGGCCACAGCGCTGCCGATGGCCAGACCCTCGCCCAGATTGTGCAGGCCGATGCCCAAGGCGATGCGCCAAGCAAGCGACACGCCGTCCGCGCCGCCGCCGGAGACCGCACGCAGGCCAACGAAAGCCGCCGTTGCCCCGAGCAACACCAGCAGCGGCCCCTGGAACAAGCCGGCCGCCTGATCGGCCTGTTCCAATGCCTCCAGCAGGGTATCCACGAGCAGGAACGCCAGCAGCCCCAGGGTCACCGCGAGCACGAAATCGATAATCCCCCGGCCGGAGCGGCGCAGCGCCGGATAACACAACATGCCGAGCGCCACCGGAAACAGCCCCACGTATAGACCGACCCAGGTCCACGCGCCGAACTTCGCCGGGGTCGGCTGGGGCGTGGCCTGAGCCACTTCAATGGTATGTTCAAAGGTTGCCCCAGTCGAACTCACCAGGGTCAGGTGATGGGCGTCGCCGGCGACCCACATGTAGGGAATCCGGATCCAGGCGGCCTCGCCGCGGGACAGCGGGCCTTCCGGTTGTTGCGTGAATCGCCAATAGGCGCCGTCCACCTGAACCTGGGCGATGGTGACCGGGTCGGGGCTGTCGACCCGGTATTTCAGGGCGATGCCCTGTTCGTCAAGCACCACCCGCTCGACCACGACGTCCTCGAACGGCACCGGCGCGCCACCCAGTTCTACGAGCCAATCGCCCTTGAACTGCGCGAAGATGGCCACCGCTAGCAAGGCCGGCGGCAGTAGCCAGTGCAGCCAATAGCGCGCGGTGCTCATGCCACCTCGAAGTGCCCCATCCAGCCGAGCTCCACGAACTCACTCTGGTGGGCATGGAACATGTACAGGCCCGGCTCGTGCTCGGCGAAGCTGAACTCCAGAATCCCGCGCTGAGCCTGGCACTGCATGACGGTATCCACCGTACGCAAGGTGGGCGTCAGCGTGGTGCCGTGGTCGTAGTAATCGAAGAAATTGGCGTGCACGTGGAAAGAGTTGATCGGATCGAACTCGGTCACGTTGATCAGATACACGCGAATCGGTCGGGCCCGTTCGATTCGGATCGGGCGCTCGTTATAGGCATGGGCGACGGTATTAACCGCGTAGACCTCGTTTTCCTCATCGAAATTGGTGTCGAAGCCGTTCATCACCATCACCATCTCCTGCCAGCGGGTGTTTTCCGGGGTCCCCAGCAACCGCGAGCGCGCGGCCTCGGCGTGCTCGGGATGCCGCGCCGGCTCCGGATCCACGATGAAGGCGCCGTACAGCCCCTTGTGGATATGCCGCTTCAAGGGCACCGAATGGCAGTGATAGAGATGGCAACCGAACGGCAGGGCCTCGAACTCGTAAGTGAATTGGCCGCCGGGGTAAACCTCGCCGGCGCCGGGCACGCCGTCCATGCGCGCCGGATGGATGCCGTGAAAATGAATGGTGTGGGGATGGCTGCCCTGATTGCGGAACACGATACGCACCAGATCGCCCTCGGTGGCCCGCAGGGTCGGCCCCGGCACCCGGCCGGCATAGGTCCAGGCCGGAAAGAACAGGCCCGGCGCAATCTCGATCTCCCGGTCTACGGCCACGATCTCGTATTCGCGCAGGCGTCGCCCGTCCGGCAGCCGGGACACCATGCCGCCGTCCCAGTCGGTGAGCAATGCATGCGGGTCGAAGCCGTTGCGCCGGTGATCGACTTCGCCGACGGTCGTCATGTCGTCCGAATGTAGGCCGTGGTCCACGCGGCCATGCGCCGCCGAGGGGCCGAACAGAGAACCCAACGATCCGGCCAAGCCCAGGCGCAGAAAATTGCGCCGGGAAAATCCGGGAAACCACCCGCTCGATTGCTTCACGTGATGCCGATTCGTGTTAAGTATATGCTGATTAATTTAGCACATGCTTAATTACATGTTAACCTTAGTTCAATTGGGTCACCCACAAACGAACTGGTTGTCGGCCAAAACCCTTCAGTCGCTGCCGGTCATTCAATTCGACAAATTCGGCATGCAGGTCCGGATCGCTGCGCCGCGCGTGCTCCGATACACCTTGCGTGACGATAATGCCGTCGGCAGGATGCGGGCGGTGCGGTTAATGCTGGGGCCGATAAAGGATGGGCCGCGCCGAAACCGAGTGCCGATCCTTCCGATGACTAAGGGCTTGGCGTCCACCGAGAAACGGGCCTGCGGCAGCGACGGCCGCTCGCGCCGGTACTCAGCCAGCGCCGCTCGCAAGGCAAAGGCTGCGGGTAGCGCTTCGCCGGGGCCGGCGAAGTAAAGCATGGCACCGTCGCCCTCGAAGTCGTGCACGTGGCCGCCGTGGTGCGACGCCACGTCGACCACGACCGCGTTGTCAGCCTCCCCTCCGCTGTCAGAGCCGGGGTGCCCGCGCCGGAGCCGATATCGAGCACCCTTTGATTGAGTGCCAATATTAGGCGGCGGAACCCACACTGCGCCGGATCACCAAGCCGAACAGTAAAACAGTCACTATGATCAATAGGGCGTCCCGCCATCGCATGTAAGGCGTGAGTCCGGTGCGCGGCACCAGCCGCGACGTCGTCGAGACCGCCTCAAATTGCGGCGCTTGAACGCTCACCCGGCCACGGTCATCGATCACCGCGGTCACGCCGGTATTGGTGGCCCGCAACACATAGCGTTGTGCTTCCATGGCCCGCATGCGCGCAATCTGCAAGTGCTGCCAGGGGCCAATGGTGTCGCCGAACCAGGCGTCATTGCTCATGTTGACGAGAAAGTTCGAGCCGGCTGCCAGCTTGGCGATCTCCCTGGGGAAGATGATCTCGTAGCAAATTGCGATGGCGGCACGGTATCCGGCCACCGGTAACAGCGTGATTTCGGTGCCGGGGGTGAAGTCGAACTCCGGCACGCTCAGCACGTCGAGGAGGTTGCCGAATAATCCGCGCAACGGCACGTATTCGCCGAAGGGAACGAGGTGGCGCTTGTGGTACGCCGTATCCGTGCCGACCGCGATGGCGCTGTTAAAAATCCGTGCGTCCCGGCGCGTCGGGGCGCCCAGAATTAGAGCGGTATCGGCCTCGTTCATGCGCTTGGCGAGCCTGGCCAGATAGCCAGTCGGCAGGATCTCGTAAAGCTGAGGCAGAGCCGTCTCGGGCCATACGATCAAGTCCGCCTGCCAGAAGGGCGCGCTCAGCGCGGCGTAGCGTGCAAGCGTTTTACTGCGATTTTCCGGCCGCCATTTCTCGGCTTGGTCGAAATTACCCTGCACGAGCACGACTTCCAGGGGTGGCCCGGCCGGCCGGGTCCAGTCGCGTGCCAGCCCGACATGAGTGGCGGCGCCAAGGGCCGCGACGGCAACGGCGGTTACGGCCCAGCGTCGCCAGCCACGTCCGGCGGCGCACCAGACCAGGGCCGCGGCCAGCAGGGTGACCACAGCGCTCAGGCCGAGCACGCCCGTCACCGGCGCCAGGGCCGCCGCCAGTGGCGCATCGGCCTGACTGTAGCCGAGCAGCAGCCAGGGAAAACCGGTGAATAGCCAGGTGCGCAGCCATTCCAGTGCCAGCCAGGCCGCGGGCAGCGATGCCCATAATGCCCAGGCATCGGCTTGCGGCCGTAACCTGCGCGCCAGACACAGGGCCAGGGCCGGAAACAAGGCCAGGAGGGCGATCAGGCCGCCGGTGGCGATAAAGCTGGTCACCGGCCCGCCGCCGCCATACTGCGTCATGCTGACGTGTATCCAGGATACCCCGACCCCGAACAGACCCAGACCGAACAAGTAGCCCAGGGCAAACGCCCGGCCCGGGGACGCGGTCCAGGCGTTGTGAAACAGCACCGCGACGCAGAACGGCGCCAGCCACCACCAGGACCAGGGCGCGAAGGCCAGCGGCAGGGCCGCGCCGGCCGCCGTAGTGCTCAGCCACGGCGCGAGCGAACCCGGCCTGGGTCGGCCGAGATGCAACAGGGCCTTGGCCATCGGCGGTCAGTTCCGCAATTTGAGTATGCGCCGGGCGCCGTCGAGCACCACCAGGCCGATGATGGTGCCGATAATCAAGTCCGGATAACGCGAGCCGGTCCAAGCCACCAGGACCGCGGCGAGGATCAGGCCGACATTGGCGATCACGTCATTGGCCGAGAATATCCAGCTCGCCTTCATGTGCGAGCCGCCGTGGCGGTGACGATAAATGAGAAACAGACAGGTGACGTTGGCGGCCAGTGCGACCGAACCCACGGTGATCATCAGCAACGACACGGGTTCGCTGCCGAACAGGAAGCGTCGGCCGACCTCGAAGAGCACGCCCAGGGCCATCAGCAATTGCAGCCAGCCGGCCACATGCGCGGCGCGGGTTTTCAGTTGCAGGCTGCGGCCCACCGCATACAGGGCCACGCCGTAGACCGCGGCGTCGGCGAACATGTCCAGCGAATCGGCCATCAGGCCGGTGGATTGCGCCAGCCAGCCGAGCGTGAATTCGGCGAAGAACATGAAGCCGTTGATGGCCAGCAGTATTTTCAGCGTGCCGGACTCCCGCGCATCCGCCTCGCGGCCTTGTTGCAGCGCTTGCAGATCATCGTCGTCCGCATCCCGGGTGCGCAGCAAGCGCGCCCCCAGACCCAGGGATTCGAGCTTGGGCGTGATCTCGTCCACATCCTGATCGTGTAACACCTGGACCTGGCGCTCGCCCAGATCGAATGCTAGGCCATGCACGCCGGTCACGCCATCCAGCGCCATGCGGATCATGCCTTCCTCTGAGGGGCAATCCATCTTGGGCACGGAAAATTCGCTGATCCGGCGATCTGATTTGTTTTCAGCCATGTTGGCTCCGCGCATGAAAACCATTAGCTTAATCGCTACAATCGTTATAGGTTCAACCGGCAATCATCATGTATTTCAGTATTGGCGAAACTGCCCGCCGCTGCGGCTGCTCCGTGCAATCGCTGCGGCATTATCAAGCGCTTGGACTATTACAGCCCGCCGCCCATACGGCGGGCGGCCAACGCCTGTACGACGCGGCCGGCCTGCAACGCGCGCAGTTCATCCGCGCGGCGCGAGCCATGGGCTTCGGCCTGCCGGGTATCGGCGAGATGCTGACGCTCAGCGACGCGCCCGACGCCGACTGCGAGCAAGTGTGCGCCTTGGCCCGCGCCCAGCTCCGCGAGATAGAAAAGCGCATGCGCGAACTCAGATCGCTTCAAGCCGCACTGAAGCAGTTGGTTGGCGCTTGTTCCGGGGGCATCGCCGCGGACTGCCGGATCCTTGCTGCGATGAACGGCGACGGTCTCGCTTCCAATCGGCCGGGAGAACCGCGGCGGGCGTAGTGCACTAACTTGTCCGCGAATTGCATATCTTCTATTATCCTAGCGCTCCGATGCGTACCCTGATCTGCCAAATACTCACGCTGCTGGTCATTACCGGCAATTTGGCGTGGGCGGCTGATCTTGACCAGGGCTTCGCAACCTCGGCAAGCCAGCAGACCTCCGTAACGCATTTAACGAATTCACAAGATTTCGTATGCGACACGCAGGAGTCGGCTGTTCCCGAACAAACCAATTTTTGCTACGACCTATGCTGCCACGGCAGCGTCTGCTGCTCAGCCCTGACCCCCCATATCCAAAACCTGGCGCCGACGCCCATCGTCGCGTTCAACACCACCGCGGCCACCGCTTACCGCACACGCGCGGCCGACGCACCCCCCTTCCCCCCTAATATTTAGTCCCCAGTTGTGATCTGACGATGCAGCCTGCGCGCCGTGGGCTGTTGTTTCTTTGATCCTTGCCTGGAGACTGAATTTTCATGTCAAGCATTTTTTTGCGGCGGGTGCCGCGTGTCTTCCTGGCGGCGGTTATTGCCGCTGCGTCGGTAAACCTCGCGCTTGCACAGACCTCGCCGGAAACCGAAGCCACGAGCCCGGTTTTACGACGGTTTATTCAAACAACCCTGGAAACCAACCCCGGCCTACTCGCTGCGCGCGCCGAGATTGAGGCCGCCGGGGGCCGGGTTGCCGCCGCGGATCGGCCGATCTACAACCCGCAACTGCAAATTGAAGCGGAACAGTCGGAATCCCGATTGGGAACCGTGGGCCTGGAACAGGCCCTGGATTGGTCTGACAAACGCGGTGCCAACATCAACATTGCCAGCGCCGAGCTACAGGTTGCGCGCGCTGAATATATCGTCAGACGTCAGCAGCTCACCGGTGAACTGCTCAGCGGACTGGCGGACTACCACACCGCCGAGGCGGCGCAGGCCCTTGCGCAGGAGCGCGCGCGCCTGATGACGGATTTCTCTGATCTCAGCCAAAAGCGCCGCCGCGCCGGCGATCTGAGCCAGATCGAACTGGACCTCGCGAGTCTCGCCCGCACCCAGGCGGACCTGGAATTGTCGTTGGCGGCCACCGATCTGGCGCAGGCCGGCCAAAATCTGGCGGCGGTGACCGGTCAGGCGGTTCAGGACTGGCCCGAATTGCCGGCGGATATCCCCGCGCCCGTCGATTTTGACGCGCAGGCCCTGCTGACCGCCCTGCCGCAAATCCGCGCACTTCAGGCCCGCAGTGCCGCCGCCCGGGCGCGGGTGGAATTGCGCCGGCGTGAGCGCCGTCCGGACCCCACCCTGGGCGCTACCGTGGGTCAGGAACGCACATTTCGCAACGGCGAAGACGATAGCTTCGGCGTCGTCGGCCTGAACCTGAGTGTTCCCCTGTTCGTGCGCAACAGTTTTGCCGCCGAAGTGGATACCGCGAACGCGGAATTGGCCGAGGCCGAACAAACCAAACATGAGGCGTTTCGCCGCGCCCAGGCGCGCCTGCTCTCGGCCGCCGAGCGCTACCGGCTGAGCCATGCGGCATGGCAGGCCTGGCAGCGCAGCGGCCGGCCGAGTCTGAGCAGCCAGGTTTCGCAGCTCGATCGCATCTGGAAATACGGCGAGATGAGCACCGCCGATTACCTGGTGCAGCTTAACCAGACGCTGGAAACACGGGCCGCCGCACTGAAAATCCAGAACCGGCTGTGGGACGCCTGGGCCGACTGGCTGGTGGCCAGCGGCGAGGTCGATGACTGGCTGACCCGCAAACCCTAGCGCGCATCCCTTACCAATTACTATGGAGTCAAAGTACATGAACAAATGGATCATTGCGGCATGGGCCGGCGCATTGTTGCTGCCCATTGGCAGCGTATTCGCGGATAGCGAATCGGACGCGGGGCATGTGGAGGAACAGCCCTTGCGCATGAGCCCCGCGCAGCGGCAGGAAAAGGGCATTGAAACGGCAGCGGTAGGCCGGCGCGCGCTCACCGGCACCATTACCGCGCCGGGCGAAGTGCGTATCAATGCGTATCAGTCGGCGCAAATCACCCCGCGCGTCAGCGCGCAGGTCGCGGCCCGGCACGCGCGCCTGGGGGATGAGGTCAAGCAGGGGCAGCCGCTGGTCACCCTGACTAGCGTAGAGGTCGGGGTCGCCCAGGCCGACTTGATCGAAACCGACCGCGAGTGGCAGAGGGTGAAACAACTCGGCAAGCAGGTTGTGTCCGACCGGCGATATGTCGAGGCCCAGGTGGCGCGCCAGCGGGCGTATGCCGCACTGCGGGCCTACGGTATGAACAAGACACAGATCAACGCGCTGCTGCAAGGCGCGGATGCCTCGCGCGCCACCGGCGAATTCGAGCTGTTCTCGCCCCAGGACGGGCGGGTTATTAGCGATGATTTTGTACGCGGCGAGTACGTGGAACCCGGCCATGTACTGTTCGAGGTCACGGACACCAGTGCGCCCTGGGTGCAGGCGCAGCTCGACCCGGCGGTGGTCGCCAGACTGGCGGTGGGCGCGCCGGCACGGGTGAGCCGCGACGGCCGTGAATGGATCGACGGCCGCATCGTCCAACTGCATTACAACCTGGATACCGACACCCGCACCCGCGCCGTGCGTATCGAAATTGAACCCGGCGCCACCACCTTTGCCGCCGGCGAATATGTAGACGTAGAACTGCAAACCGCGGGCGAGGACGCCGCGCTGGCCGTGCCCACGGACGCGCTGGTGTTGATGAATGGTGCGCAAACGGTGTTCACGCTCAAGGGCGACGAATTCGAGCCGCGGCCGGTCGTTACCGGCGCCACCCGTGGCGGCTGGACCGAGATCAAAAGCGGCCTGACCCGGCAGGACGAAATCGTCACCCAAGGTGCGTTCCTACTCAAATCACTGGCGCTGAAATCGCAGATTGGCGACAGCGACTAATAGACAGAGAATCATCCCCATGCTGAATAAACTGGTCGAAGCGTCGCTGCATTACAAATTTCTGGTGATTATCGCGTTTCTGGTGCTCGGGTACCTCGGGGTGCGCGCGGTCAACAACATCCCCATCGACGCCTTTCCGGACGTCACCCCGGTACAGGTCAACATCTATACCGAATCCCCCGGCCTGGCCGCCGAAGACGTCGAGCAGCTACTGACCTTTCCGGTGGAATCCGGAATGGCGGGCCTGCCCGGGGTAACCGATATCCGCTCGGTCAGCCTGTTCGGGCTGTCTTATGTTTCCGTTTACTTCGAGGACGACGTGGATATTTACTTCGCGCGCCGGCTGGTGCTCGAACGTCTCCAGGAAGTGTCAAACCGTATGCCGTCCGAGTACGGCCAGCCCGAGATGGGGCCCAACAGTTCCGGCCTGGGGCAAGTGTTCTGGTACACCGTCGAACGCGCCGACGAGCAATTGGAGCAAGAGATTTCGGACATGGACCTGCGCACCATCCAGGACTGGACGGTGCGGCTGATCCTGCGCACCGCGCCGGGGGTGGACGATGTGATGTCCTGGGGCGGACAAGAGCGCCAGTTCCAGGTCGTGATCGACCCGTTGAAGCTGATCAAGTACGACCTCGGCTACAAGGATGTCATGGAGGTCATCGAGTCGAACAACCGCCAGGTGGGCGGGCAGTACGTCAATCTTGGTCCCGAGCAGTATCTGGTACGCGGCCTGGGCCTGGTGGCCGATGAACAGGACATCGGCAATATCATGCTGAAAACCGTCGCCGGCACCCCCGTGTATCTGCGCGACGTAGCCACCGTCAAGCAGGCCCCGGCCCTGCGCTTTGGCGCGGTAACGCGCGATGGCAAGGAGGTGGTACTGGGCATGGCGCTGGCACGTATCGGCACCAATGCCGACGACGTGGTCTCCGCCGTCAAGGAGAAGGTCGATATCGTCAAATCGGCGCTACCCGACGGGGTCGCCATCAACCCGGTCTATGAGCGCACGGAACTGGTGGAAGAAGCCGTTTCTACCGCCGAGCGGGCGCTGATCGAAGGCTCCCTGCTGGTCGCGCTCGTGCTGTTCCTGTTTCTCGGCGAACTCCGCTCCGCCATTGTGGTGATCTCGGCCCTGCCGCTGGCCATGCTGATCGCTTTCATTTGCATGGAGCAGGCCGGCCTGTCGGCCAATTTGATGTCACTGGCGGGTCTGGCGATCGGGATCGGGATGATGGTGGACGGCGCGGTCGTGATGACCGAGAACGCCTTCCGCATCATGGCCGAGTGGCGTGAAAAAGGCGAAGAGGTTGACCGCAGCGCGGCGGTGCTGCTGGCGGCGCGCGAGGTGGCCAAGCCCATCGCCTTCGCCATTCTCATCATCATCGTGGTGTTTCTGCCCCTGTTCAGCTTGCAGGGGCTAGAGGGCAAGCTGTTCAAGCCCATGGCATTCAACATCAGCTTCGCCATGGCCGGTTCCCTGCTGCTGACGCTGACGATCATCCCGGTGCTGGCGGCGGTTATCCTCAAGCCCAAGGCCGAGCGCGACACCTTGCTGGTGCGCGGCATCAAACGCGTCTACCTGCCCAGCCTTGCCTGGTCGCTGGCGCACAAGAAAACCATTGTGGCCGGCGCCGGCGCCGCGCTGCTCGCGAGCCTGGCGTTATTTCCCTTGCTGGGCAAGGAATTCATGCCGCAATTGCAGGAGGGCTCGATCATGTGGCGGGTCACCTCCATCCCCTCGACCTCGCTGGAACAATCCATCGAGATTTCAAAGGATATTGAACGCGCGCTGGGCCAGTTTCCGGAGGTGCAAACCACCATCGCCATGATCGGGCGCGCCGAAAAAGGCGAGACGGCGGATGTCAATTACATGGAAATCTATACCGGCCTCACGCCCAAAAGCGAGTGGGACCGTTCCATTGGCGAGTTGGCTGACGCCATGCGCGAGGCGCTCGAAGAAGCCGTGCCGACCTCGGTAATCGCCTTTACCCAGCCGATCCAGATGCGCGTGGAGGAGTTGATCTCGGGCGTGCGCGCCACGCTGGCGGCCAAAATATACGGCGAGGACCTGGCCGAACTCGACCGTTTGAGCGCCCAGATCAAGGACGCGATTGACAACGTCCCCGGTGTGACCGACCTCTCGCTGGAGGCCAACATCGGCAAGCCTCAGATTCAGATCAAGGTCGACCGCGAGGCCCTGGCCCGCTATGGCATGAACGCCGACGACGTGCTGACCGTGGTCCGCACGGGCATCGGTAACCAGCCGGTTTCGACGCTGATCGACGGCGTCAAGCGTTTCGACATCACCGCCAGAATTCAGGACGCTTCCAAGGCGTCGGTGGCAGCCATCAATGATATCCCGCTGCGCACTGCCAGCGGCGCTATCGTGCCGCTGTCGCGCGTGGCCGAGGTCAGCACCGCCGAGGGCTATTCCTTTGTCCGCCGCGAGCAGTTGCAGCGCTACGCCGTAATTCAAATGGATGTCCGTGGCCGGGATGTGGATGGTTTTGTGCAGGACGCCAACGCCGCCATCGAACAGCAGGTGGACCTACCGCCGGGCTACTGGATCGAGTGGGGCGGTGCGTTCGAGAACCAGCAGCGGGCGCTCTCGCGCCTGGCGCTGATCGTACCTTTGACCATCTTCTTTATTTTCGTGCTGCTTTATACCGCGTTCAGTTCAGTGAAGTACGCCACCCTGATCATCGCCAATGTGCCGTTCGCCACCATCGGCGGTTTGGTCGCGCTGTTCATCAGCGGTCAATACCTGTCGGTGCCCTCGGCCATCGGTTTCATCGCGGTGTTCGGCGTCGCCATGCTGAATGGCATTGTGCTGGTGAGCTTCATCAACGAATTGCGCGACAAGGGCCTTCCGGTGGGCGAAGCCGTGCGCCGCGGCGCGGAGCTGCGCCTGCGACCCGTCATGATGACCGCCAGTGTCGCCATTCTGGGCCTGATCCCGATGCTGCTCTCCAGCGGCGTCGGCGCTGAAACCCAGCGCCCGCTGGCCGCGGTCGTGGTCGGCGGACTGATTACCTCAACCCTGTTGACGCTGGTTCTGCTGCCCGTGATCTACGAGTGGATGGAAACGCGGCACAACAAATGAGGAGGAGGCGAATAAGAGTGACGCCTGCCGAGCTCGAACAGCGCCAAACGTGGTTTCTCGTCGCCGGCGTCGTGCTCGGGGCGGCGGCGGGCCTCGGTCTACCTCAGGCGGCGGTCCGGCTCGATCCCCTCGTCGTCCCGGCGCTGGTTGTCCTGCTCTACAGCACCTTCCTGCAGGTTCCGTTGGTGCGGCTGCGCGCGGCGCTGGGCGCGAAGCGTTTCCTGGGGGGGCTGCTGGCGATCAACTTCCTGGCGGTGCCGCTGCTGGTGTGGGGGCTGCTGGCACTCGTGCCCGCCCAACCGGCCGTGCGCCTCGGTGTGCTGCTGGTGCTGCTCACCCCCTGCATCGACTACGTGGTCGCCTTCACCCGGTCGGGCGGCGGCGATGCGGCCGGCCTGCTCGCCGCCACGCCGGTACTGCTGCTGGTACAGCTTGTTCTGCTGCCGGTCTACCTGGGTCTGTTCCTGGGCGGCGATTTCGGGGCGGTGATCGATCCGGCGCCCTTCGTTGCAGCCTTCGTCCTTTATATCCTGCTGCCGCTCGCCGGCGCCGCGCTGACGGAGCGGGAGGCGGCGCGCCGTCCGGCCGTGGCGCGGTGGGCGCGGGCGCCGCGCTGCTCGGCACGGTGGCCGCGCGCGGTCTCAAGCTCGACGTTTCCTCGGGCCGCGCACTGGTGTTCAGTACCGGTACCCGGAACTCGCTGGTGGTATTGCCGCTGGCGCTGGCAGTGCCTGAGCAGGGCGCACTGGTCGCGGCGGTCGTGGTAACCCAGACCCTGGTGGAACTGGCCGGCGAACTCGTATACATCCGGATGGTCCCGCGCCTCATTCCGGATGTCCACAACGCAAGGAGACAGACATGAAAGAGATCAAGGCCTTCATCCACCGCAATCGGATAGCGGATGTGGTGCACGCGCTGCACGCCGCCGGTTACGAAAAGCTCTCCGTCATCGATGTGCAGGGGCTATTACACGCCCTGAGCAGTGAGGAACAACGTTATTCGGTGGAAATCGGCGCGGCGGTCATTACCGAAGTCAAGCTGGAGATCGTGTGTATGCAGGACGAGCGTGTCCCGGCGGCGGTGGAAATTATCCGCGAACAGGCACGAACCGGTCAGACCGAGAGCGGCTGGATTTATGTCAGCAATATCGACTCCGCGACAGTGATCGAGGGTTGAAGTCTTATCCCGAAACAAGCGTCGCGAACCGCTGGATTCTTGCCGCGATGAACGGCGCCAACCCGAGCGCATAATTCGATCTATTCTGGGGCTCGTGCAACTATTCCGGCTTGGCGGTGTCCAGGCATGTACGAACGGCCAAATGCCCGGTACATTCATTTGAATTCGGAATCTCAGGGCTTAACATACGCACCCATGCGGTACCTGCGCGTCATCATGCTGGTTAGCGCGGCTCTGGCTTTGCCGGTCGAGGCGGCCGTCGTCGCAATGGGTACGTCGGCCTGCATGCAGGAAAGCCAAGCCAGTGCCTATTCGATCCAGGCCGGCTCACAATCGTCTTGCCAGCAGACCGGGTGTTTGGATATCGACCCCACCTGCCAGGCACCATGCGCCAGTTGCGGCACGATGGCGCCTGGCAACGGGTTCTTGGCAATGGACCTTATCTTGCGGCCGCAACCCGTGGTCCGCCGGCAGAATCCCGATACGCTCCCGCCCCATGATACCGGCCTGCTCCGTCCTCCGGACGTAGCCTAGCCACAAACTCGACCGCACGCGCGAATCGCATTTGCCGCGAAGGCATGCCCATTCGCGGAAACCGACATTCTCGCGTGTCAGTAGTGCGCACCCACTCATTCGGTGCAGTGCGCTACTCCTTTAGCATTTCACTCTCTCTAGGAGAAAACCATGAGTTTACGTTTAGGCGATACCGCCCCCGACTTCACGGCGGACACAACCGAAGGCCGCATCCGGTTCCACGACTGGATCGGCGACGGCTGGGCCGTGCTGTTCTCGCATCCGGCCGACTTCACACCGGTGTGCACCACCGAGCTGGGCGAGACCGCCAAGCTCCAGCAGGAGTTCGCCAAGCGCGACTGCAAGGTGATCGCGGTGTCGGTGGACTCGGTGGAGGACCACAAGGCCTGGATCGGCGACATCGACGAGACCCAGGGCTGCGCCGTGAATTTCCCGATCATCGGCGACACCGACCACAAGGTCTCGGAGTTGTACGACATGCTGCACCCGGGCGAGGGCGACGCCTCGACCGTGCGCTCGGTGTTCCTGATCGACCCCAACAAGAAGGTCCGGATGACGCTCACCTATCCCAAGAGTGCCGGCCGCAACTTCGACGAGATCCTGCGGGTGATCGACTCGATCCAGCTCACCGACGGCTACAAGGTCGCCACCCCCGTGAACTGGCGCGACGGCGACGACGTCATCATCCTGCCGTCGCTGTCCGACGAGGAGGCCAAGCAGCACTTCCCCGAGGGCTGGAAGACCTTGAAGCCCTACCTGCGGGTGACTAAGCAGCCGAACCGCTAGGCTTCGGCGCCAACCGGCCCAGCCAGGGCGCGCGCCGCGCCCTGGCTGGGTTGCTCCTAGCCAAAATACACAGAGAACTACCAAGGAACGAGTAGAGTGGCGTTGCCGCGCATCCGGTGTTTCGTCTTGCGCTTCTCGACAAAGCGGACCGCGCCACCAGCGTCGGCTATCAGCGGGGCCGGCAGGGAGCTTAGCGAGGGCATCGGGGCACTGCTCGCGGCCGTGGTTCTCGTCAGCGTTGGCATCTGGATGCATGGCAAAAGCCAGGCCGGTGCCTGGCAACGCTATATTCAGCAAAAGATGTCTCATGCGCTGTCCCGCCGATCCGCTTGGCTGTTGTTTTTGCTGGCTTTCGTCGTCGTGTACCGTGAGGTGTTCGAAACCATTTTATTCTTCGCCGCACTCTGGAGACCGGACCAGGCATCCGCCATTGTCGCCGGCGTGGGTGCCGCCGCGGCGGTTCTTGCGGCAAGCGCCTGGGCGCTTTTGAGCCACAGCAAGCGTCTGCCGATTGCCCGGTTCTTTTTCTGGAGCTCCATCATGATCGCGCTGCTGGCGGTCGTCCTCGCCGGCAAGGGCATCGCGGCCCTGCAGGAATCGGGCTGGTTCAGCATCAACCCTGTCGCCGAACTGCCTCGGCTGGAAATATTGGGAATGTATCCAACCTGGGAAGGCATAGCCGGCCAGGCACTCGTATTGGGCATACTGTTGGCGGTCTTCGGATTAGCCCGTAGACGGGAAGGTCCGGTATGACCCTGTGGCAATACCTGCTGCTGGCCACCGCCGCCGGCGTGCTGCTGAATCTCACCCCCTGCGTGCTGCCGGCGCTGCCGATCAAGCTGCGTAGCATCGGCCGCGTGGTGGGCGACGGCCACGGCAGGCGGCTGCTGGCGGGCGCGGCGCTGCTTGCCGGCACGCTGACATTTTTTGGCGGTTTGGCGATTGCCACGGCTTGGCTCAACTGGACCTGGGGTACGATCTTCCAATCGCCCGGCTTCCGCGTCGCATTGGCGCTGGTGTTGGGCGGCCTCGGCGTGTGGAGCCTGGTCGCGCGCGGCATTCAGCCGCCGCAATGGGCCTACCGAGTCCAGGGCGCGGGCTACGCCGAACCCTATCTGGCCGGCCTGTTGGCCGCGGTGCTTTCGGCGCCGTGTACCGGCCCGTTTCTGGGCGGGGTGCTGGCCTTCGCGCTGACCCAGTCGCCCGCCGCCATCGTCGCCATTTTCCTGGCCGTTGGGCTGGGCCTTGCCTTGCCTTATCTGGTGCTTTTGGCGCGACCGGGGCTGATCGCGAAAATGCCGCGCGGCGGCGCCTGGCTGGTGCGCATCCACCAGTTTTTGGGCTTGATCCTGCTCGCCGGGGCGGCATTTTTCGCCGCCACCGTTTTGCCCGGTCATGCGGCGGCATTTTTGTGGAGTGGCTGGGCCGGCCTAGTGACGTTTTGGCTGCTGCGCGCGTTGATTGTCGGGCCCGACCTGGGCGCGCGGCTGGTGCCGGGGCTGGTGTTGGCGGGCACCGTGGTGAGCGCGGTTGCGGCCTGGCCGCAACCCGGCGCCGACACCGATGCCTCCCTGGCGTGGCAACCGCTTACCGAACAGAGCTTGCAGGACGCCCGGGCGGCCAGGCGCCCGGTGTTAATCGAATTCACCGCCGACTGGTGCATCAACTGCAAGGTGCTGGAGCAAACCGTGTACCGGGATGTCCGGGTGATCGAAGCCGCCCGGCTCGCGCGGGCGGCAACCTTGCGCGCCGACCTGAGCCAGCCGGACGAACGCCTACAAGCGTACTTGCGTGAATTCGGCGGCGCCGGGCTGCCATTCGCGGTGGTGCTGGACCGTCAGGGACGTATCCACAAGCGCCTGCCCGATCTGTTCACCGCGGACACCCTGGCAGCGGCGCTGCGCGCTGCGGGAGACAAACCATGAATAAGTCAGTGGTTCTCGGCTGGGTCATCCCCGGTCTGGCCGCCTTAGCGGTGGCGGGCGTCCTGCTGGCATGGCAATGGCCGGCGCCTGACGCCGGCGAGGGTGTTGCCCAGTCTGGGCTGGACGATAAGGCAGCCAAGACCACCGCCGATCTGGTCGCTATCCGCGCCGTGAGAACGGATGCGCACACCCTGCGGGTTACGCTGGATATCGTCGGCGATTGGCACGTCAACGCCAACCCGGCCTCGCTGGACTTTCTGATCCCCACGGTGCTTTCCGCCGACACGGACGCCGGGGCGCCCGTGCCGTTGACGGTCGACTACCCCGCCGGCCGCGACATCGACAGCGGGCTCGGCGATGCGCCCTGGCTTGTATACGACAATGGCAGCGTCATCACCGCTACCCTCCCCGAAGCAAGTGCAACCGAGCCTCTGAGCGTTGAAGTACAGGTACAGGCGTGCCACGACAGCGGACGCTGCCTGACGCCGGATACCGTCCGCGCGCAGGCCGACGCGCCATGACGGAGACACCCCACAACCGACCCATGCGTCGAACCCTCCCATTGCTGCTCGCCGCGGCCTTGCTGGCCGCCGGCACCGACCTCGTGACCAAAAGCTGGGCGCAGGCCATGCTGGCGGGTCAGCCGCCGGTCCCGCTGCTCGGCGAGACCCTCCGGCTGCACCTGGGCTTTAACACCGGCGTCGCCTTCAGCCTGTTTGCCGGCGGCGGGCTTTTCGTGCCCCTGCTGAATCTGGCGGTGCTGTCCGGGTTTTGCGTCTGGCTCGGGCTGTTGTTGCGGCGGCAACCCCTGGGACCTGGCGCCGGATTGTGCGCCGGCCTGTTTTTAGGTGGCGGCATCACCAACCTGCTGGACCGACTAGTCGACGGCCGGGTCACCGACTTCATCGACGTTGGCGTACACAGCCTGCGCTGGCCCACCTTCAATCTGGCCGATATGTTCATAGTCATGGGCGTGGTGGCATTCGTATTGCTGCTGGAACGCGGACCCGAACGCGGCGATTGCTCGCCGGAAAACGGGGACGGTTAACCCGGCCATGGTGGACGAGGGTCTCCTGTCGTGGTTGCGGTTGCTACTGCCGTGGGAGCCGTTGTGGCCGCTGATCGCGGCTTTCATACTAGTGCTTGCGATTTATCTGCGCGGTCTGGGCCGACGTACGCAGCTTAGCGACATACCGGGCGCGCTCGGCTTTCTGACCGGGCTGGCGATGATGTACGCGGTGATGCAGACGCATTTCGATTATCTGGCGCAGTACATGTTCTTCGTGCATCGCGGCCAGCACTTGGTGTTGCACCATGTGGGCCCGTTCCTGATCGCCTTGAGCGCGCCCTCGGCGGTGCTGGCCGCGGGATCGCCGAATTGGCTGCGCACTGCGTGGCAGCGACTGGCCGGCAGCCTGCCGGCACGTGCCATTTACCGGGTCGTGCAACAGCCGGTGATCGCCGGCCTGTTGTTCGTCTGCCTAATCTACTTCTGGCTGATTCCGTCGGTGCACTTCGAGGCCATGCTGAGCGCCCGTTATTACTGGGTGATGAACCTCAGCATGGCCATCGACGGCCTGCTGTTCTGGTGGCTCATGCTCGACCCGAGACCGCCGGGCGCCACCCCGGTCACGCGAAGCATCGGCGTGCGCATTATGGTCTTGTGCGCGGTGATGCCGCCTCAGATCGTGTTGGGCGCCTGGATCGCGCTGTCTCGCGATATCCTGTTCGATGTCTATGCCGTCTGCGGCCGGGCCTGGCCGATTCCGCCCATGTTGGACCAGCAGCTCGGCGGACTGCTCACCTGGATCCCGGCGGCCATGATGAGCGTGCTTGCGACGTTGGCGCTGTTGCGTCTGCTTTTCCGATACGAGCGCGCGCAGCGCACCGTAACCGATTCTTCCCTTGCCACCACGGAGGCCACATGACGGGTCGACGCCTGTGCCTGCCCTTGTTGTTGCCATTGTTCACGGCCGTGCTCGCCGCTTGTGGCGATACCGCCCCTGAATGGCGTGGCCACGACATCACCGGCGTCATGCCGGATCTGCGCTATACGCTCACTGGCGAGAACGGCGAGACCATGATCGCCGGCGCCTATTCTGGCAAAGTCCGGCTGCTATTCTTTGGCTTCACGCACTGCCCGGACATCTGTCCGGCAACGCTCGGCCGGCTCAAATCCGCCATGACCCTGCTCGACGCACAACAGCGCGAGCGTGTCCGCGTGCTGTTCGTCAGTGTCGACCCTAAACGCGACACGCCCGAGCGGCTGGCCGAGTACACCGGCTACTTCGGCCCGCGGTTCGTCGGGCTTACCGGAACCCAGGCGCAGCTCACCGAGCTGAGCAAGCGTTACCGGGTAACCTATGGTTACGCCGAGCCGGATGAGAATGGCGCCTACGCGGTATCGCACAGTGGCGCCGTTTTCGTATTCGACCCTCAGGGCAAGGTCCGCTTGCTGTTCAACCAGTCGGTACCGGTCGCGGATATCGCCGCCGACTTGCGCCGTCTGCTGGAGGACACCGCCTGAAGGTGGCTCAAGGCGTCTTGGGTGTCACCGCTCGAGGCTTAGAATCCGGCGCGCGCCGTAGAGCACGACAAGACCGATGATCGTGCCAATGATCAGGTCCGGGTAGTTTGAGCCGGTCCAGGCCACCAGGACGCCTGCGGTGATCACGCCCAGATTGGCCAGCACGTCGTTGGCGGAGAAAATCCAGCTCGCCTTCATGTGGGCCCCGCCGTGCCGATAACGGTGGATCAGCGCCAGGCAAGCGACGTTCGCCACCAGCGCCACGGCGCCGACGGCCATCATGAGCTGGGACATCGGCTCGCTGCCGAACAGGAAACGCCGCCCGACCTCGGTCAGCACGCCCAACGCCATCAGCAGTTGCAGCCAACCGGCCAGATGGGCGGCCCGCCGCTTCAGATGCAGGCTGCGACCGACCGCATACAAGGCCAGGGCATAGACGGCGGCGTCCGCGAACATGTCCAGCGAGTCGGCGATCAGCCCGGTCGATTGCGCCAGCCACCCCAGCGTGAATTCGGCTATGAACATGAAGCCGTTGATGCCCAGCAGCAACCGGAGCGTGCCGGCTTCACGCGCGTCCGCTTCCGCGGCCTCTGCCAGCGCTCGCCAATCTTCCGGATCAGCCTGTCGGTTCCGGGTCAGGTTCGCGCCTAGGCCCAACGCTTCCAGCTTGCTGGTAATAGCCTCCAGGTTGCCTTTGTGGAGAATCTGGACTTGGCGCAGATCGAGGTCGAAGCGCATGCCGTGCACTCCTTCCATGCCGTCCAAGGCCATGCGAACCAGCCCCTCCTCGGAGGGACAGTCCATTTTTGGCATTGAGAACTCGCTGACCTGCGGTGCCGATTCGTCCATAACGCGACTTGCTATCTGCTCCGTCATTAATCGCTGCCCTTTGATGTTTCGGACTGACCTGCCGGGGCTGATTCGTCGATGCCGCAGCCCGCCTGGGCATCACAAGCCCGCCGTATAGCTGTGTCCTCGGGTTGCAAGGTGCTGTGTACGATACCAAAACGCTCGCGCAAGATTGCCTGCAGGCGAGGAAGCACTCGTTCCCAGCAGGTCATCCTGTCCAGGTCCACATGCGCGGCCATGGCATAGCGCCTGGAGGACAGGCTCCAGATATGCATGTCGTGCACCATGCGCACGCCCTCGACCTCGGCCAGGGCCCGACCCACCTCCCGCGCGTCGACATCACGCGGCACCCCCTCCATGAGCACGCGCAGCACTTCCCGCAACAAACGGCCGGCCGATATAAGAATGAGCAGGCTCACGAACAGGGACAGCAGCGGATCCGCGATCAACGGCCCGCCGAGATAGATGATGGCGCCCGCGGCTAGCGCCGCGACCGAGCCGAGCAGGTCGCCCATCACGTGGAGCAGTGCGCCACGCACATTCATAGTCCGCTCGCCGCGCATCAGCACCCAGGCGACGATCATGTTGACCAACAAGCCGAGCCCGCCGATGAACAGCACCACGCCGCCCGCCACCGGTGGTGGATCGGCCATCCGACGGATCGCCTCGTAGCCGATGAACGCGATCACGCCGAACATGAACAGCACGTTGAACAGCGCACCGAGCACCTCCGCCCGCTGCAGACCGAAGGAGTGCTTGTGCGAGGCCGGCTTGGTCGCCAGCCAGGCAGCGAAGGCGCCGACGCCCAGCGACAGCGAATCAGTGAGCATGTGACCGGCGTCGGAGAGCAGGGCCAGGGAATCAGCCAGAATCCCGCCGACCACTTCCACCACCGCGAAGGCGGTCGTGAAGACCAAACTGAATAAAAGGGTCTTGCCACTGCCGTGGCCGTGATCGTGATCGGACATAAGAGTTACCTCAGCATATGCGCCACCAGACGTGTCACCGGCTCATAGTCAACGTGCGGCGAGCCTGCTCATGCACGTCGTCGAGTGCCTGGTTGAGCGTCTCGATTGCCAGCGCACGGTCTGGTGGGCGCGAAGCATGAATCTCTTGCGTGGGGCCGAAACAGATGATCACCCGGGCGAAGGGCCATGGAAGAACCGCCCGATTCCAGGACTTTTCGAAGACATGCCGCTTGCTGCAGGCGACGCCGACAGGGACGATGACACCGCCGCTTAGTTGAGCGAGATGTATGACGCCGGGTTTCACCACATGCCGGGGACCACGCGGCCCATCCACCGCCATGGAGGCGTTGCAGCCCGAGCGGCAATGACGAACCAACCCCTTGAGCGCCTGCACACCGCCGTGCGATGACGAGCCGGTCACGGTGCGCGCACCGAGTTTGCGGATGACGAAATCCATTCGACGGCCATCGGCGCTGCGGGAGGTCATCGTCACGATATGCAGCCGGCCCACCATGTGCACGAGGGCCAGTTCGTCACCGTGCCAATGCGCAAAAACGCAAGGCCGGCCCTGCCGGCGTGCGCGAGTGACGCTGGCATGCTCAATGACGGACTTGCGCCAACTGGCGGACAACAACCGATAAAGCAGCCATGCGATTAGCGACAGGACATACTGACGCATCGGCTAGAACCCTCCTTTAGCGGATAAAGGCCATGCACTGGCCCCGGACGTATGCGGGCAAGGCTGAGGGCCGCCATGCTCACGCCCGTTCCCCGTTGGCAGGCAATACCATCCACAGCACGGCCAGTCCGGCTATCGCCGCCGCGAACGAGCCGGCCATAACCCCAAGCCGTGCGGCGGCGACAAGCGTTTGCCCGGAGAACGCGAGGCTGGTCAGGAACAAGGCCACCGTGAAGCCGACTCCGGCCAACAGGCCGAGACCGATCATGGCCGGCCAGGTGACGCCGACGGGCAGCTTGGCGCGCGACAGGCGCGCGGCCAGCCAGGCGCAGGCCACGATTCCCAATGGCTTCCCCACCAACAAACCCAGGCCGACACCGGAAAACACCCAGACGCCATCGCCCACGGATAGATTCATCGCCCCCAGGTCCACGCCTGCGTTGGCGAGGGCGAATACGGGCATAATCAGGTACAGCACCCAGGGCTCGAGCCGGTACCGCAGACTATCCAGCGGCGCTACGGCGCTGCGCTTGGCGACAGCGAGTTCCTGCAGCAACCGTCGGCCGGGCGGCGCCTGCTGACGCAGCAGGTGCGGGATGCGCACAGCGGCTTGCTCATCCTGTCCCCGTTTGTGCTCGGGGACCGAAAGTGGGGTCATCAGCCCCAGCAACACACCCGCAACGGTCGGGTGCACGCCGGATTTCTCGATGGCCAGCCAGATCGCCGCTCCCGCCACCCAGTACGGCAGAAAAGCCCTAACCCCGGCGGCTCGCATCGCCCACACCCCCAGCAAGCCACCGCCCGCGACAAACAAAGGGCCGATGGCTATTTGACTGCTATAGAAGAGCGCGATCACTACAATCGTGCCAATATCGTCAATCACCGCCAGAGTCAGCAGGAACGCACGTAGTCCCGCAGGCACCCGCGGCCCGAGCAGGGTCAGCAAGGCGATCGCGAAGGCTACGTCCGTGGCCATCGGCACGGCCCAGCCATTCGCCGCTCCAGCCGGCACGTTGAGGGCGAGATAGACCGCAACAGGCAGCAGCATGCCGCCGGCTGCCGCGGCGACCGGCAAAGCTGCCGTGTCCGGCGACGACAAGGATCCGCGGACGAACTCGTGTTTGACCTCCAGGCTGACCTGGAAGAAAAAAATCACCATCACCGCGTCATCGATCCAGTCGTGCAACGACAGTGACAGCGTCCAGCCGCCGAGCCGGACGGCCAGTTCCGTGTCCCAGAAGCCGGCGTAGGCGGGCAACGACTCGAGATTGGCCCAGACGAGCGCCGCCAGGGTGGCCGCAACCAAGAGGAAGCCGCTGGACGGCTCGTAGGCGGCAAATCGCCGAAGCGGGCGCCCCAATCGCCCAGCCAAAGTGTCTCCTGCGGTTGGCATGTCGCCCGCGATTGCGCCTAACCGGCGCCTTCAAGATGACTGGAGATGTCCCTAAACATCGTGATAGGGGCGCGTGCGAGCGGCGCGGTATCGCCAGCGCCATGTGCGGCATGACCCCTGTAACCATGCCCCAATCGATAAAAATAGCGCGCGACTATCCGGCCATTCTTGCGGACTTCGCGCGACCGTATGGGGCCAAGCTCGGCGACATAACTCGTGAGGTCGTCCTTGACCAACTCATCCCATTCAAAGGCGATAAGCAGCAAGTCGCGGCCGCGCACGGCAGCGCAGGGCGCCCACCATCGCCACATCAGGCTGTCCGCGCCGAACAGATGCTGGCCAGTGACCTCCGACAAGCTGTCGTGATGCGGGTCGTAGAAGGCCAGTTCGCTGCTTATGAAGTACTTGTCCATGCCCACCAGCCGGACCGGTCCATGAGCGTCCGTAGCCCAGGTGTCCTCCAGATCGGCCACCGAGGCAGCAAACTCCTCCCAGGCCACGGGCAGGGAGAGATCGCGATCCGGTGACCAGGCAGCCCCGCTGGTCGAAACCAGTCCACCCCACAGCAGCAACGAACACACCGCCGCCGCCTGCCAGACCCCTCGTGCCAGATCCTGAAAACGGTGAAAGCCGGGGCAGGCGATCCCGGCGGCAAGCCAGGGCACGAACGCCAGCCAGAGCGGTCCCGTCCAGTTCAGCTTGGGTTCGCCTTGCATGCTGTACAGAACGAATACCGCCAACGGCACCAACGTGAAGCAGTAGGCAAACCGGTGGCGCGCGTCGGACCGAGCCTGCGGCCACAACAGCACCGGCGTCACCAGCGCGAGCATCGGCGTCAGCAAGATCATGATGTGCAAAGCCAGCTCGTCCGCGCCGAACTCGACCGATCCGCTCCAGCGACGCGCACCCTGGAACCAGAAGGAGGCCCAATCGTGCGTCGCGTTCCAGTAGATCACCGGCGAAAACAGGGCCAGCGCCAGCAGGACCGCCAGATAAGGCTGCGGACGACGCAGCCAGAAACGAGCGTCGCGAGCGAGCAGCAGGTACGCCAACGCTGCCGGACCGAGCAACACGATGGTGTATTTCGACAGCATCCCCAGTCCGACAAACAGACCGACGCCATACCAAGCCCGCTCACGCTGTTCGACCAATGCCCGATACAGGAAATACAGGGCCCCGGACCAGGCGGCGAATACCGGCGCGTCCGGCGTGGCCAACAGCCCGAAGCCGAAGAATCCCGGCAGGGTGGCGACCAACATGAGCGCGAAGATACCAGCGTTACGACCGTACTGTTGTCGGGTCAGGGCAAACGCGAAACCGCCCGCCACGACCCAGAGCACCAGGACACCGGCACGCACGCCGATCTCGGTGTCGCCCAATAGCGCAGTGCCGACGGCGATCATCCAGGCCACCATCGGCGGATGGTCCAGGTAACCCGGCGCCAGGCGTTGGGCGTAATTCCAGTAATAGGCCTCCTCGGGGATAAGATCGATCCCGCCGGCGGTGAACAGCCGCAGGGCGACGGAATACAGCAGGAACGCCAACGCCAGCGAGCGCCAGCGGATGGCGGGAACGCTGCGTTGGCTGGGCTGCGGGAAGACAAAGAACGCCGCGCCGATGTAGTTGACCCCCGCGCCGGCGGCGATGCCGGCCAAGCCGGCGACGGTCATGCCCCAGCCCGCGCCATCGGCGAAAGCGTTGAATACCGCCTCGCGCATGATCAGCGCGAACACGCAGGAAAGCAGATAACGACTGTAAACGGGCAGCTCCACGCGCCATCCGCGACCTGGAAGGTTGCGGAAGCTCCAGCGCGAATTCAGCAGATAATTGCACACCGTGGCGACCAGGAACCCGGCCAGGTAGGCCACATCGATTCCGTACCCGGCTGCCGCCATCCCGCGGAAGACCGCCAGATCAACCCCGACGCCGAGCAGGCCGACCAGAGCGAAACGCACGGCGCTAGCACGGCGGACCGATCCCCCAGCCAGTTCCATGACTTGGCCCAGTGTTCGTAGCGATTCGCGCCACCCCAGCTTGGAGCGTCCCGCCCGCCGGTCCCGGAAGTGGATCGGTATCTCGCGGACCCGCAAGCAATCGTCGCTGCGTGCCAGCACCTCGAGCGCCAGCTTGAAGCCCCGCACCTGCCCGCCCAGTCGCAGCAAGGTATCGCGACGCACGGCGAAAAACCCGCTCAGGGGGTCATTGATGCCAACCAGGGGCAGCGCGATCCATGTGCCGAGGCGCGATATCAGACGACGCATCCAAGGCCAGTCGGACACGCGGGCGTTGCGGCAATAGCGACTGCCGAGGGCGATATCGCATTGCCCGGCCAGCACCGGCGCGAGCAGGTCCGGCAAGGCCTCCGGCGGATGGCTGAAATCGGCATCCATCACCGCCACCACCTCGCAATTCGCCGCTTCGGCCGCCGCCAGCACGTCACCGGCCAGACCGCGTGGGCTTGCGGCCCGGATCACACGAACCACTTCGGTCGGGAATCGCGCGCTCACCGTTTCCACGGTACCGTCACTGGAGCCACCATCCGCGACCAGGATCTCCGGAAGCAATAAGCGCACACGGCATGCCTCGATCACCGCAGCCAACAGCGACTCGATGTTGTCGCGCTCGTTGAGGGTGGGGATGATCAGCGAGAAATCGAAGCGATTCGGCATGAGTGGTACCCGGTTTTGCCCGTCATTGCGGAAGAATCCGGTGCAGCGGATCAATCAACGTCGTCCCCTCGGCGTGCGGCCGAAGAAACGGGGCACGCTGTCGCGATAGGACGACCAGCGAGACGAACCTTCGTTTCGCGCCAAGAGCCGCTCATCCAGACGCAGATATGCGATGAGCCATACCCAATATCCGAGCACCAACAACAAGGCGATCCCGGAGCGGTTGACGAATGCCGCACCCAGGAGATAAAGCCCCCATCCCGCCAACCGCGGATTGCGGCTGAATCGATAGACGCCACGGACCTGGATCGATCTCGGTTCGATGCCCAGGAATTGCTGCCAGGAAGTCGTGCTTACGGCAGCGGCTATCAAGACACCCCCACCCACGGCCATCGCGGCATAGCCGAAGAGGCGGCTATGGAATGCGGCCAACGGCATCTCGGCCAGTCCTTGCGACGCGGCCGACAGCGTCAATGCGCCATGGGCCAGCCAGGCCAGCCATAACAGGGCCGTGGTGCGTGGCGACACGGCGGATGGCCGCCCTGCTTGACGTTCGACCCAGCGCAGCGACAGGAAGGCCGCGGCCCCGGCCAACGCGAACGCTATTGCCCCCATCAACGCCGACATGCGCCTAAGAAGGGGCCAACAGCCATGCGAAAACCGCCCATTTCATAAGCATCGAAACCGCCCACAGGCCCAGGATGCTCAGCACGATCCAATACCAGCGCACGCCGCTAATCGGATGCCGCGTCTCGCAAGACAAACCTCGGGCCTTCGGATTGCTGTGCGGCCGACTCATACAGGCCGGCCAGACGCTCGGCCAGCGATTCCGCCCTCTCTCGTTCCGAGGGCGATAACATCCCACGGACCTCCTCGCGGTAACGCATGGCCCGACCGACGCCCTGGTCCGCGGCCAAGCTGAACCACGCATAGGCGCTGACCGGGTCCCGTTCGACACCGATGCCCTTGAACGACATCACCGCCAGGTTCACCTGCGCCATGGACAAGCCCTGGCGGGCGGCGCGCTCGAACCAGGCAAAGGCTTGCTGGTCGTCCTTGGGGACTCCGCGGCCCTGCTCGTACTTGTTGGCCAGCTTGACCTGCGCCACCGCCAGGCCCTGCTCGGCGGCACGCCGGTACCATTTGACGGCCTCTTCCGTATCCAACAGCACGCCGCGCCCGTAGTCGTACAACAAGCCCAGGTTGTATTGGGCCGGCGCATGCCCTTGCTTGGCGGCACGCAAGTAAAGCGCCACGGCATGGCGAACATCCTGCGGCACGCCGACATCGCGACGATAGAGATTGCCGAGCTCGAACTGCGCCTCGGCAAGCCCCTGATTCGCGGCCTTCTCCAGCCACTCGGCCGCCTCGACCGGGTCCTTCTTGACGCCCTTGCCCAGTTCAAACAACAGCGCGTAGTTGTATTGCGCCTCGGGCAGCCCCTGCGCTGCCGCTTTCTCAAGCCATTCGGCAGCCCGCCGGTAGTCCTGTGGGAGTCCTCCTCGGCCCGTGGCGTACACCACCCCCATCTCGTTCCGCGACTCGGCGTCGCCGTCCTGGGCGCGGCGCAAAACCTCCAAGGTCGCCGGTGTCAGCTCATAGCAGATTTCGGTCTGCGCCCAAGGGGCTACGCCATCGGAACACGCCGCCAATGCCAGGGCCGCGGACAAGAGAACGGCGAATGCGCCACGCCGGCACGGACGGAAGCCGCTCATCGGCGCACCGCGGTGTCACCGCGCGTGCCATCCGCGATGCGGATGGCCTCGCGCAGCTCGGAGACGAACACCTTGCCGTCGCCGGGATGGCCCTCGCCGGTGCGGGCATGCTCGACGATGGTCTCGACCACCGGCGCGACCAGCTCGTCCGGGACATCGATCTCCAGCTTGACCATCTCGGTCTTGATCAGCCGACCGTTCTCGACCGCATGACCGAACTCGCGCACCGAGACGATGGCGATGCCGGGCAACTCCGGAACCCTCGCCAGCGCATCGATGACCTGGTCCAACATGTGCTCGCGCACATAGGCCTTGATCTCTTTCATGGCATGACCCTCGATTAGATTGCGATCAAACGGTTCAGCGATATTCCTCTCGGCTGATCCTCCCGTCCCCGTCCGCATCGAGATCGTCGAATATCGCGGACAGGGAGGCGCGGCTCGCCGCCTCGCTGCGGCTGACGTAGCCGTCCATGTTCTGGTCGGCGACCATGAACGATGGGGTTCCGGTATGGCCGACCTCGTCATTCCAGAACGCGCTGCAGCCCGACACGAGAACCAGCGCCCCCAGGCTCAATGTCAATGTCCGATAACGCATGGCGAATATCCTCCTCTCTTACAGTTTCACCTCGCGCCGCGGCTCGGCGAACCACCGATAAACCGCGGGCAATACCAGCAAGGTCAACAAGGTCGATGTGATCAGCCCGCCGACCACCACGGCCGCCAGCGGCCGCTGGACGTTGGCGCCGATACCGTCGGCCAGTAGCAGCGGGAGGAGGCCGAGGATGGCTACCGACGCGGTCATCAGCACCGGCCGCAGACGATGCTCGGCGCCGGTGCGCACGGCTTCGTCGCGATTCATGCCCCGGCCCCGGAGCTGGTTGATGTAGGACACCAGCACCACGCCGTTGAGCACGGCCACGCCGAACACGGCGATGAAGCCCACCGCGCCGGCCACCGACAGGTACAGCCCGGAGATCCACAGGGCGAAGATGCCGCCGGTGATGGCGAACGGCACGTTGAGATAGATCAGCGCCGCGTAGCGGATGCTGGAAAAGGCGATGAACAGCAGCAGGAAGATCAGCGCCAGGGTGATGGGCACCACGATGTACAGCCGCGCCATGGCCCGCCGCTGGTTCTCGAACTGGCCGCCGTACTCGACGAAATAGCCGGCGGGCAGGTCCACCTCCTCCTTGACCCGCTTCTGGAGCTCGCTGACGACGCCGCCCATGTCGCGGCCGCGCACGTTGAGCTGCACGAACAGCCGGCGGCTGGCCTTGGCGCGCGAGATTTTCTTGGGCCCGCGGTAGACCTCGACATCGGCCACGCGCGACAGCGGGATCAGCGCGCCCTCCGAGGTCCGGAACTGCAGGTCGCGGATGGCGTCCACCTGGGTACGCGCATCCTCCTGCAGGCGCAGGAAGATGTCGAAACGGCGGATGCCCTCGAACACCTGGCCGACGGTGGCTCCGCCGATGCCGGCCTCGACCACGCCCAGCACCTCGTCCAGCGGGATGCCGTAGCGCGCCAGGGCTTCCCGGTCCGGGCGTACCACGATCTGGGGCTTGCCGCCCTGCTGCTGCATGCGCACGTCCACCGCGCCGGGGACCTCGCGGGCGATGCCCGTGATCTGCCGGCCGAGCTTGGCGAGTTTGTCGAGGTTCTCACCGTAGAGGCTCACGACGACCTGCGCCAGCACGCCGGACAGCAGCTCGTCGGTGCGCAGCTGGATCGGCTGGGAGACGTTGTTGGCCAGGCCCGGCACCTCGGCGCTCAAGCGATCGGCCAGGGCCGACTGCAGTTCCTCGTAGTCGCGCCCGCTCTGCCATTCGTCCAGCGGCTTGAGTATCACCATGGAGGCGATCACATTGACCGGCTCCGGGTCGCCGCCGACCTCGGCGCGGCCGACGCGAGAGTACACGCCGGTGACCTCGTCGAACTCGTTCATCACTGCCTGCACGCGTTTCGCGTACTCGTTGGTGGTCTTCAGATTGGCCCCGGGCGGCAGCGTGGAGCGCACCAGGAAGGTGCCCTCGCGCAGGGTGGGCACGAACTCGGTGCCAAGGGTCGGAAAGATCGCCAGGCTGATCCCGAACAGCACCACCGCGATGCCCAGCACCAGCGCCGGCGCCTTGAGCGCCGCGTCGCGCAGTGGCCGGTAGCCGGCCTTGAGCCAACCCACCAAGCGCGGCTCGCCGTGCGCGCTGCCCTTCTTGAACAACAGCGACGTGAGCACCGGCACCAGGGTCAGGGCCACAATCAGCGCAGCCACCAACGCGAAGCTGATGGTATAGGCCATCGGCGAGAACAGCTTGCCCTCGACCCCCTGCAGCGTGAACAGCGGCAGGAACACGATGATGATGATGGCGATGGCGAAGGTAATCGGCTGGGCCACCTCCCGGGCGGCCTCGCTTACCAACCGCAGCATAGAAATGTCTTCTCCCGCGCGTTCCTCCAGGTGGCGGAAGATGTTCTCGATCATCACCACCGAGCCGTCCACCATCATACCGATGCCGATGGCGAGCCCGCCCAGGCTCATCAGGTTGGCCGACATGCCGACGTAGTCCATGGCGATAAAGGCGATCAGTACCGACAGCGGCAGGCTGGCGAGCACGATCAGGGTCGAGCGCAGGTTGCCCAGGAACAGGTACAGAAACACCAGCACCAGCACCGCGCCTTCCAGCAACGCATCCTCGACCGTGCCCACGGCCTTTTCCACCAGGTCCGCCTGCGAGTAGTACTGGTTCAGGCGCATGCCCTCGGGCAGCGCCTCGTTGATGGCCTCGACCTTCTTGTCCACCGACTCCAGCAGCTTCTGGGTGTTGGTATAGATCAGCTTGAGGACGAAGCCGCCGACCGCTTCCTCGCCGTTGGCGACCAGGGCGCCGCGCCGAATCGCCGGCCCGAAGGCGACCTCGGCGATGTCCCTGATGTAGACGGGGGTGCCGTCCTGCTCGGCGACCTGGATGTTGCGCAGGTCATCCAGGCCTTTCTCGCCCGGATCGACCCAGCCGTAGCCGCGGATGATGTACTCCTCGCCGGCGCGGTTGATGAAAGAGGCGCCGACGTTGCGGTTGTTGGCCGCCAGCGACCGACGCACGTCCGCCACGGTAAGGTCGCGGGCGGCCAGCGCGTTGGGGTCCAGCTTGACCTGGTACTGCTTCTCGAAGCCGCCGATGGACAGCACGTCGGTGACCCCCGGCACGGTGCGCAGCTGCGGCTTGACGATCCAGTCCTGGGCCACGCGCAGATCCATGGGGGAATGGGTCGCGCCCTTCTCGTTCTCCACCGTGTACATCATCACCCGGCCCAGGCCGGTGGTGATCGGGCCGAGCTGTGGCTCGCCCAGCCCCGGCGGGATCTCGCGGCGCGCCTTGGCCAGACGCTCCATCACCAGCCGCCGGGCGAAATAGATGTCGGTACCGTCCTCGAAGTAGATATTGACCCGGGACAGCCCGAAGATGGACGTGGACTGAACCCGCTTGAGCCCCGGCAACCCGTACATCGAGATCGATACGGGGTAGGACACCAGCGTCTCGACGTCCACCGGCGACAGACCGGGGCTGGACGTGAACACCTGCACCATCGGCGGCGTGACGTCCGGGAACGAGTCGATCGGCACGCGGTTCAGGGACATGATGCCGATGCCGGCAATGGCGGCGATGACGACCAGCGTCAGCAGGCGGTTGTTGAGGGCGAGTCGTACCAGACCTTCAATCATGCTATTGGCTCCTTGCGCCGATCAGTGGCCGTGGGCCGCGCTGCGGCCGCTGGCGGTCAGGGCGGACATCAGATCGAACGCACCCGAGACGACCACGCGCTCGCCGGGCTTGACGCCGGAGAGGATTTCCACCTGCCCATCCGCCTCGGTGCCGGTGCGCACCGGCACCGCGCGAAACGCCCCGGGCTCGGCACCGGGCACGAACACCACTTGCCGCCCGTCGACGGTCTGCACCGCGTCCACCGGCACCAGGGCAAGGCGTTGCTCGCTCTCGGTATGGATACGCGCGCTGCCGAACATGCCCGCGCGCAGCAGGCCGTCCTCATTGGGCACGATCGCGCGCACGCGCACGGTGCGGGATTGCTCGTCCAGATCGCGGGAGACCCAGTCGGTCTTGCCGGTGAAGATTTTCCCGGGCAGGGCGCGCACGGTCAGCTTCATCTTCTGGCCGGGCGCCAGGCGCGGCATATCGGTCTCGGCGGCCTCGACCATCACCCACATCCGCTCGCTGTTGACGATGTGGATCGGGGTTTCCTGGGCCGACACCGTTTGCCCCGACACCAGGTCGCGGCGCTGGATGACGCCGGCCATGGGCGCGGTAAGTATGTAGCGGGACAGCGGCTGTTCGCCGCCGACCGCGATGCCGTCGATGTCCGAGTCGTCCAGGTCGTACAGCCGCAACTCGGCCCGCGCGGCGTCACGCTCGGCCTTTGCCTCCAGGTAGCTCGCCTTGGAGTCCAGCAGCTCGGCCTCGCTCACGATCTGGCGCTCCGCCAGCTTCTGGTCGCGGCGATAGTTTGCCGATGCCGACTCGAAGCGCGCCGATGCCGTGAGATAACGCGCCTTGGCACGACCGAGCTGGACGCTGTCGAGCACCGCCACGGTCTCGCCGGCGGCGACCTTCTCGCCCAGATCCTTGGTGACCTCGAGCACCTTGGCCTCCAGCCTGGGGCCGACCCGGGCCACACGGTCGGCGTCGAAGCGCACCGTGGCCGGCGCCTGCACGATGGCGGCCGCCGAGCCGGCCTCGGCCGGTGCGATCTCGAGGCTCAGCCGTTGGCGCTGCGCCTTCGTGAGGTGGACGCGGCCTTGGCGGTGGACTTCCTCCTCCTCCGCCTTGCCGGCCTTGTGACCTTCTTCGTGACCTTCTTCTTTGTGGCCGCCATGGTCACCTTGCTGGGCCTTTTCCGCCGTGTGGTCCTGATCGCTCGATTGGGCCGGCGCGGCGGCGTCCTGGCCGCAGGCGGTCAATGGCACCAGGACTACGAGCAGCAGCCAGGCGCAAATCCGGTTCGTGCGGGGCATAAAACGTGTCTCCTGTCGATTCATTGGGACGCCTCGCTCCGGGCGGCGGCGTTGTCCATCGCGATGAGCCCGCCGGTGGCGCGCTCCAGATCGGTGCCCGCGGCCACCAGTGCGTCCAGCGCATCCAAGTAGTCCCGGCGGGTATTGATCAGGGTGTCCTGGGCGGCGGTCAGGGCCGGGGCGCCCAGCTCGCCGGCCTCGAAGGCAGCCTGCGTAAGCTCGAAGTTCTCGTTGGCGGCGGCTACAACTTCCTCGGTCAGAGCAGCGGCACGCTCGCGTGCGGCGCGATAGTCCGAAAGCCCGGAAAGCACCTGAACGCGCACCGTGCGTTGCAGCGTATTGCGCTCCAGCAGGGCGGCGTCCAGCTCGGCACTGGCCTGCTTGCGCTCGCCGCCATAGCGGTGCAGCAGCGGTAGCTCGAAGGACACGCCGCCACCGGTTATCTCGGCTTTCTCTTCCTCACCGTAGAAGCCGAAGACTTTGAGGTTGGGCACGATCTGACGGCGGGCCAGCTTGAGTTCTTCCTGTGCGGCGCTGACTTCTTTCGCCGCCGCCGCCAGGTCGCCACGCCGCTGCACGGCACGCTGCAGCAACTGGTCCTGGTTGGGTAGCTGCAAAGGCGCCGGCGCCAGCCGGCCCCGCAACGACAGCGGCTCGGACGGGTCCACCGCCAGCAGCTCGGCTAAGCGCAGGCGGGCCTGGGCCTGCCGGTTGCGGGCCTGTGCCAGCAGTGCCCGGGCACGGCCCAGGCCGATGCGCGCGGTATTGGCCTCCAGCCGATTGGCCTTGCCGGCTTCCAGCCGGCGCTCGGCGTAATTCGCCAGGTCGCGGTTGACGGCGAGAACCGCCTCGGCCGTGTCCACCGCCCGCCCCGCGACCAGGGTCTGCAGGAAAGCCGCACGCACCCGGGCGCGGATCGCGGCGCGTAAGAAATCGAGTTGGGAGCGCGCCCCGGCGAGCCGGGACTCGGCCGCGGCCTCGCGCAGACCGCCCTGCCCCGCGATCCAGAATTCCTGGGACAGGCGCACGCCGATGTCCGTGGTGGTCGAGCCATCCGGCGCCTGGCGCTCGGCGCTTTCCAGTTCCAGCTCCGGGTTGGACGGCACCGCCACGTCGGCATGCTCGAAAACCCCTTGGTTGCGGCGCAGCTCGATGCGGGCGCCGCGCAGGGTCGGGTTGTAGCGTTCGGCCCACTCAAGGGCCCGGTCCAGGGTCAGCGGCTGCGGTAGCTGCTCCGGTTCAGCCGCTTGGACCGCGGCGGCCAGACACAGTCCGGCCGCGCCGAGTATCAGGTAGAAACGCATTGCGAGTCCTCATCGCAGGAAAAACACACGGGCATGCGCCCGCGCGGTCAGCGCGAAGGGACTCAGGCTATCGGCGGTATGAAGGGGGGATCGGTCTGGGGCTGGGTCAAGACCAAGCTGTCGGTGGCCACGTAGGCCCGCTCCGCCGCGAATGCAGAACCAGTCACGGCCGGCGGTAATGCCACCAAGTGGGCGCCGGCATGGCAGCAGTGGTCGCAGCCCTGGACCAGATCAGAACCATCGAAGTGGGCGTGTGACGCGCTGGCGACCTCGCCGTCACTCGCGGACAAGGGCAAGTCGCCATGCCCCGCCCATACGAGGCTGCTTGCGGCCACGCAAAGGACCGCAAGCACGTGCATGATATGGGCTGGACTGCAACGCATGTCGAGCAATACTACCTATGAGACTAGCGATTGCAAATTCGATGGCTGCGCTAACTGGGCATCCTGCTGAAAGAAAACAATCGTTAACGCCCCCTCTTGGCCAGCCTCAGGGCGATGGTTAGAAACAACATTATCGCTCGGACCGCCGTGCAAGATCACCGCATCCCATAAAAAAGAGCGGCCCCGACATATAAAACCGATTGACAGTCGGTTTTTGCTTGAGCAAACTGGCGGCTCTTTGAGCACTTGAGAGCCGTTGGATGCGAAGCCAATCTCTTAACCTGCCGTTGGGGCAATTGGAAATAGAGGTGTTGGAGCACCTCTGGGAGAGCGGTCCGGCGGACGTCAAGGCCGTACATGCGGTGCTCGGGCGGGACCAGCGACGCAGCCTGAATACGGTGCAATCGACCCTCGATCGGCTGTTTCGCAAACAGCTTTTGCGCCGCGAGAAAGTCAGTCGCGCCTACGTCTATACCCCGGCGATCGAGCGTGAGGCACTGCTGGTGGAGGCCATGGGACAAATCGCCGAGCGACTCGGTGCGCGGGATTCCGGGGCCTTTATGGCATCTTTTGTAAAGCTCGCCGAACAGGACGACCCCGACAACCTGGACCGCCTGCAGCGGCTCATCGACGCGCAACGCGTACAGCGCGACAGCGATGAGTAGCCTCGTCAACAGCGTTGCGGTTTACGGATTGTCCGGCTTGCTAGGCACGTTCGCGGGCGCCGCGGTTTCGGCGGTGCTATTTCTCGGCGGCCAGCGCTGGTTACTGCGGTGTCCACCACAAAGCCGACAACGGCTGTTGCTCGCATTATTGGCCTGTCCTGCCCTGGTCGGCTTAGCCTTGATGGTCTCCATGTCAATGCCGACCACGTTGCCCGCGAGTTTGTTCTCCGACGGGAACGCGCTAGCGCACTGCAAGTCCCATCCCATCTCCCACCCCGCCCTATGCCAATGGCATGCACCGCAGATCCTTCTACCCGCGTGGCTTACGGCGCTGGTGCTGTTGGTGTTCGCTGGCGTCGTCGTCGCAATCGTCGCCGGCGCCATACGCATGTTCGCGGCCGGGCGGCGCCTGCGCTTCATGCGCCGGATCGCGCGGTGGCAACCAAGGGATCGGTATTTGCTGCTGCCCCTGCGCCAACCGCTGGCCTTCGCGGCCGGCCTGGTGCGAGGCCGAGCCTTCGTCAGCGCGGGGTTGCGTGCGCAACTCGACCGGCATGCCTTGAACATGGTGCTGGCCCACGAACACGCGCACATTCGGCATCACGACATGCTGACCGCCGTGATCGTCAATGCGTTGGCGAAAATGCATCTGCCGTGGTTCGGCGCTGCCATACGCCGCCAATGGGAACTCGCGATCGAGCAACGCTGTGACGAGACCGTAGTCCGGCAAACGGGGGACCGGCTCGTGGTGGCCGACTGCCTGGTTGAAGTCGCCCGAGCACAACAGACCAGCCCAAGCCGATCGCCCGGCGTGAATGCCTGCCATTTGCTGGATGACAATCTGTCCGCCCGCGTGACCGCCTTGCTGGCCGGACCCGCTGCCCCCCGCCGAATGTCCGCGCTGACTTTGACCGCTCTCGGCGTGGGTTCCATAGCCGTCGTGCTGATGGGCGGCCCGTATCTCCATCGCTTGGCCGAACTACTGCTTCCCTTCGCCAGCTTATGAACACGACAACCGTTTTCAGAGCCAGTCATCTCGTACTGGCCACCGGGCTCTTTTTGTTTGGCGCTGGCGCTGCCGCTGCTGAGAATGAGGCCGACGCGCTCACCCTGGAGCAGGCCGAGCAGCGCGCGCTGACACGGGACAATGTGGCTCGATTGCTGGCTGGGCGCCGGGCTCGGGCGCGCGGCGATCTCACCGCCGCCGGCACCTGGCCTAACCCGGAAATCTCATTGTCCCAGGAATCCACGGAGCTGGCCGAAACCACTTCCCGCGAGCGCTTTTATTGGCTTTATCAGGAATTCGATCTGTCCGGCGAGCGTGGTCTGCGCCGTGAGGCGGCCCAGGCAGGGCTGGACGCTACCAGCCATGCGGCAGGCGACACTCGGCTGCAAATCCGCACCCGCGTGCGCACCCTCTTTTTCGAGACCCGATACCGGCAGGCACAGGTGGATGCGATCGCCGTCTGGCGCGCACGGCTATCCAAGCTGATCGACCAAATACGCAAGCAGGAGCGAGCCGGCCAGGCGGCGCAATACGATGTGGTACGGCTGGAACGCGCGGCGTCGACGCTCGACGCGCGTACGGCGAGCCTGAAGGCCAAGCGCCAGCGCAACCGCGCCCGGCTCGCTGCGCTGCTGGGCGAAGAGTCGACTGTCGAATCGCGCACCCCCCTGGTCGGCGAACTGCCTCCCGCAGCACCGCCGCCATTGGCAACACTGCTACGAAACCTCGATGCCATGCCCCGATTGCAACGCCTCAAGGCCCAGGCGAAGGCCAGCGAGCTGACCGCCCGAGCCGAGGCCCGGGCCGCAATTCCCGATGTGACCCTCGGCGTCGGCCGCAAGGAGCAACAGGAATTCGGGCGCAGCTTCGACGGCAACCTGATCAGCCTGGGCGTGGCCATTCCCCTGTTCGACCGCAACCAAGGCGAGCGCGCCAGCGCGAAGGCGACGGCGCAGGTCCGCGAGGCCGAGTATCGACTCGCGGTGGCCGAGCTGCGCGGCGAAGTCCGCGGCCGCTGGCTGCAGCTGCGCGAATTACTGCAAAGCGTCGAACGATTCCAGCGCGCCAATGTTGCCTCCACGCGGCGACTGGTCCGCGCTGCCGAGTCCGGTTACCGCGGCGCCGAAGTGGGCGTGCTGGAGCTGGTCGATGCCTACAATAGCGCGCTCGATGCCGAGCTGCGCGTGCTGGGCCTGCAAAAACAAGCCCGCGACGCATCTATCGATCTGCAAGCCCTCACCCAAGCCCCGGCGCAAGGAGAACACCATGAATAAAGCGATACTTCCAGCCCTCGCCGTCCTGTTGGCGCTTGCCGCCTGTAGCGGCGAATCCGAGTCCGAACAGGGGCATGGCAGCGACGGTGATCATCAGCACGAACCAGGCGCCACGCACGAACCGCACGGCACACAGGAACCGAAAACTAAGGCCTTCTACGGCGACGACACCGGCAATGCCGATACCACCTCAAGTGATACGAATCAGGAACACAGCCATGATGCCGAGCACGGCCACAGTCACTAAACGCGCGATCTGCGGCCTCGCTCTGTTAACCGCACTCGCGGCCTGCGACTCGGCGCCCCAGGAGACGGCGGGGCATGCCGGCCACGGCGAGGGGAACGCGCGCTCGACTCGCGTCTATACCCATTACACCGATAAAAGCGAGCTGTTCGTGGAATTCCCGGCCTTGGTGGCGGGACAGGATTCGCGCTTTGCGGCGCATGTCACGCGGCTGACCGATTACAGCCCGGTGCGCGAAGGTGTCATGGACGTCCTGCTCAGCCAGGACGGCACGACCCGCGCGCGCTTCCGGGTGGAGGCCCCAGCCCGGCCCGGCATCTTCACCCCGGTGGTGCGGCCGCGCGAGGCCGGCGTATATCGCCTCAGCCTGAAGGTTTCCGCGCCCGGCTTGGAAGTCGTGCACGGGCTTGGCGAAGTCACCGTGTACGCGGGCAGCGATACAGTCGAGCCGGCCGCAAATGGCCCGAGCGGCGACGTAAGCTATCTGAAAGAACAGCAGTGGGACACCGAATTCGCCACTGAGCCGGTGACCAAACGCCGATTGCGTGCCTCGGTTTACGCCACCGCGTGGCTGCGTCCGCCAGGGGATCGCACCGCCATCGTGCGCGCCCCGGCCGAGGGCCTGTTCTCTGCCTTCGGCGAGCACTTCCCCGTCGTGGGTACCGAGGTGGAAAAAGGTCAGCGCCTGGGCACTCTGCGGGCCCGGCTGGCCGGCGGGGTTGATCTGTCCAGTCTGCGCCTGGCGGTGGACAAGGCGCGTGCCGACTCCGAGTTGGCGCGGGCGAATCTCGAACGCCTACGCGGCCTGCTGGCCGACGGTGCGGTCGCCGCGCACCGTGTGCGTGAAGCCGAGAACGACGCCCGGATGGCGCGCGCGGAACTGAATGCGGCCCGGGCGCGGTTGAACCAATATCAGGGCGGCGCCGAAGATGCCGGCGTGCCGATCATTGCGCCGATTGCCGGCCGCATCGTCGAGGTGGCCGTGGCGCCGGGCGAGTTCGTCTCGCCGGATCAAGTGCTGCTGCAGATCGCTGCCGGCGACAAGCGCTGGCTGGAGGCGCGGATTCCGGAAGCCGATGCCGATCGCCTAGCGCAGCCCAGCGGCGCCTGGTTCGAGGGGAACGGCCGGCGCCGGGTGCTGCGCGTTGGCGACAACACCCGTCTGATCACCGCCGGCGGCGTGATCGATCCGATCAGCCGGACGGTGCCGGTCATCTTCGAGTTCACCGAAGATGACGCCACGCCGCTTCTGGGCCGCGGGCTCGACGCCCGAGTCTATACCGGCGAGACGGTCGAGACGCTGGCGGTGCCGCGCTCGGCGCTGATCGACGACGGCGGCCAGCCGGTGGTGTACGTGCAGACCGGCGGCGAGACCTTCGCCCGCCGGCCGGTGCAGCTCGATCTGCGCGGCGCCGAGTACGTCGCCGTGGAGCGAGGCGTCGAGGCTGGCGAACGGGTGGTCACCCGCGGCGCCTATGACGTGCAGCTGGCGGCGGCCAGCCCAGCCGAGGCCGGACACGGTCACGCCCATTAACGGGAGAATCGTCCCATGATCGACCGCGTTATCGCTTGGTCGCTGGCCAACCGCGTGCTGGTGATGGCCGCTGCTGGCCTGTTGTTGGCGTGGGGCGGCTGGCAGGCCCTGAGAACGCCGGTGGATGTCTTCCCCGATCTGACCGCCCCTGCGGTGACTATCGTCGCCGAGGTCCATGGCATGGCGCCGCAGGAAGTCGAGAAGCTGGTGACCTTCCCCATCGAGACCGCCATGAACGGCGCTTCGGGCGTGCGTCGGGTGCGCTCGAATACCACTGTGGGGCTGGCCGTGATCACCGTGGAGTTCGATTGGGACACCGATATCTACAAGGCGCGCCAGATCGTCACAGAGAAGCTGCAGGCTGCCCGCAGCCAGTTGCCGCCCGATATCCCACCGCCGGTACTCGCCCCCATTACCTCGGTGATGGGCGAGGTCATGTTCATCGCCCTGCTTTCGGACCAGCACGACCCGATGGCGCTCAAGACCACCGCCGACTGGGTGGTTCGCCGGCGCCTGTTGGCGGTGCCGGGGGTGGCCCAGGTCATCCCCACCGGCGGGCGGACCAAGCAGTATCAGGTCCAGGTGCGGCCGGAACGTCTGTCGGCCTATCGGATTCCCGTCCAGCAGGTCATCGATGCCGTCGGCGGCACCAACCAGAGCGCCGGAGGCGGCTTTTACGCCGACAACGACCAGGAGTTTCTGATCCACGGCCGCGGCCGCGTGGACCACATCGAGGACATCGAACAAACCGTGGTCGCCCGCCGCGACGGTGTGCCGGTCAAAGTCAGCGATCTGGGCTCGGTGGAGATCGGACCGGCCCCGCGACGCGGCACCGGCAGCTACCGCGGGCAAGACGCAGTGATCCTGGGCATCCAGAAACAGCCCGACGCCAACACCCTAGAGCTGACCGAACGCCTGGACGCCACCATCAAGGAGATCGAGGCCTCGCTGCCTGGCGGCATGCGCATCGAGACCGACGCCTTCCGGCAGGCGGATTTCATCGAGCTGGCCATCGAGAACCTGTCGGCGGCGATCCGCGACGGCGCCATCCTGGTGATCGCCATCGTATTCGTGTTTCTGCTGAGCGGCCGCGCCACGGCCATCACGCTGATGGCGCTGCCGCTGTCGGTGATCGCCACCATTCTCGTGCTGCGCGCCACTGGCGCCACCATCAATACCATGACCCTGGGCGGCATCGCCATCGCCCTGGGCGCGCTGGTGGACGACGCCATCATCGTGGTTGAAAACATCGTGCGGCGCCTGCGAGAGAATCGGGCACGTCCCGAGGCGGACCGACAACCGATACCGACGGTCGTGTTCGATGCCACCCGTGAGATCCAGGCCTCGATCGTCTTCGCCACCCTGATTATCATCCTGGTCTTTTTGCCGTTGTTCTTCCTCACCGGCGTGGAAGGGCGCCTGCTGCAGCCGCTGGGACTGGCCTACATCGTGGCATTGGGCGCCTCGCTACTGGTGGCGCTGACCGTCACCCCCGTGCTGGGTCTGAGCTTATTACCGAACTCGAAGACGGTGGCCGGGGCCCACGACAACCGCTTGATCGCGGCACTGAAACGCGGCTACCGGCCGCTTCTCGATGCAGCCCTGCGTTACTGGTGGCTGGTGGTCGCCAGCGCGGCCGCACTGTTGGTCGTCGCCGTCATCGCACTCAGCCTGGCTGGGCGCTCTTTCCTGCCTGAGTTCAACGAGGGCAGCCTCACGTTGTCCGTGGTCACGCTGCCGGGCACCTCGCTGGAAAAATCCGACGCGATCGCGCAGCGGGTGGAGAAGGTGCTGCTGAGCACCCCCGAGGTGGTCGCTACCGCCCGGCGCACCGGCCGCGCCGAGCTCGACCCGCACGCGCAGGCCGTCTACGCCTCCGAGATCGACGTGAGCCTGGAGCTGTCCGAGCGTGGCAAAGCCGCTATGCTGACCGAGCTGCGCGACGAATTGGGTGCCATCGCCGGCGCCAACATCATTATTGGCCAGCCGATCTCGCACCGTATTGACCACATGCTCTCCGGCACCCGCGCCAATATTGCCATCAAGATATTCGGCGACGACTTGACCGAGCTCGATCGCCTGGCCAAACGCGCAGAGAGCCTGACCGCGGAAGTGCCGGGCACAGTGGACGTCTCCCTGGCCAGCCGCGCCGAGGTGCCGTTCCTAAACGTGGACTTCGACCGCCAGGCGCTGGCACGCTACGGCCTGAACGTCGCCGAAGCCGGCGAATTCCTAGAAACCGCGTTCAGCGGCAGCGAAGTCTCCCAGATTCTGGAAGGCCAAGCGGCCTTCGATCTGGTGGTGCGCTATCCGCCGCGGTTCAAGCAGGACCTCGACGCCATCCGTTCGACCCTGATCACCACGGAGTCCGGCGCCCAGGTGCCGCTGCACGCGCTGGCCGATATCCGCAAGGACCGTGGGGCCAACAACATCAGCCGCGAGAACGTGCAACGCAAGCGGGTGGTCGCCGCGAATGTCGCCGGCCGCGATCTGGTCAGTGTGGTCGAGGACATCCGCGCGAAGCTGGACGCCGAGCTAAGCCTGCCGACTGGCTACCACATCGAATATGGTGGTCAGTTCGAAAGCGCGGAGGAGGCCTCCCGAACCTTGCTGGTGCTCGGCGCGGTGGTCGTCGCCGGCATATTTCTGCTACTGATGGTGGCCTTCGCCTCGGCGCGTGACGCGCTGCTGGTCATGCTCAACCTGCCGTTGGCGCTGATCGGCGGCGTGGTCGGCGTCTATCTGGCCGGTGGGGTGCTATCCATCGCCGCTATCATCGGTTTCATCACCCTGTTCGGCATCGCCACCCGCAACGGCGTGATCATGGTCGATCACATCCAGCGGCTCTATGCCCGTGGCGACGAACGCACGCCGCTGGACGCCATTCGACGCGGTGCCAGCGAACGACTCGTGCCCATCCTGATGACCGCGCTCGCCGCCGGCCTTGCGCTGGTGCCCCTGGCCCTGAGCCTCGGCAAGCCCGGCAGCGAGATCCAGGCACCTATGGCGATCGTTATCCTGTTCGGCCTGCTGTCCTCTACCGCGCTCAACATGCTGGTGGTGCCGGCGCTGTACTCGCGTTTCGGCTCCATCTTGCAGGCCGAGCGCCGTGAACACGCGCTGCAAGCGTCGGGGAGCTAGCCATGCATCGGCAACACATTGCTCAATGGCAACACAGCCATGATTTCGGCCAGGACCAAGTCCGCTCCGGCGAACGCCGCACCTGGATCGTGGTCGGGCTGACGTTGGCAATGATGGTGATCGAGATCGCCGCCGGCATCGTCTATGGCTCCATCGCCCTACTCGCCGACGGCCTGCACATGGGCTCGCACGCTACCGCTCTGGGCATTGCGGCATTTGCCTACGTCTACGCACGCCGCCACGCGCACGACAAGCGCTTCAGTTTCGGGACCGGCAAGGTCAACGCCTTGGGTGGCTTCACAGGCGCGGTGCTGCTGGCGGGTTTTGCACTGTTCATGGCGGCGGAAAGCGTCGCCCGGTTCATCGAGCCGGTGACTATCGTGTTCGACAAGGCCATTGCGGTGGCCGTGATTGGCTTGGTGGTCAACGGGATTTCCGCCTGGATTCTGGGTGGTGACGAAGCCGGACACAGTCATAGTCATGGGCATGGCCACTCACACGGCGCTCACAACGACCCTTATCCCGGCCACCAACACCATAACGATCACAACCGGCAATCCGCTTATTTCCACGTGCTGGCGGATGCGCTGACCTCGCTACTGGCCATCGTGGCGCTGCTGGCAGCCAAGTACCTGGGCTGGCAATGGATGGACCCAGCCATGGGCATCGTCGGCGCCGTCCTCGTGACGCGCTGGTCCTGGGGTCTGTTACGCGACAGCGGCCACATCCTGCTCGACCGCCAGCAGCCCAGGCTTGATGCGTCCATCCGCGAAACCATCGAAACCGGGGCGGACGAGCGTGTGAGCGACTTGCACGTCTGGTCCATCGGTCCCGGTATCTACACCGCCATCGTCGCCCTGGTGGCGGACGACCCACTGACGCCCGAGCAGTACCGCGTCCGCCTGCAGGAGGCGCTACCCCGCTTGATCCATGTCACGGTGGAAGTCCATCGGTGCCCGCACCCCGCCGGATGAATCTAAGGCTCGGGTGTTGGCCTGCTTGTGTAGTTGGCGCACTGCTACCGGCGTTTGTCAGTGGCTCCGACAGGCGGATATGGCTAAGCCCGATACAGCACTAGAAGTGGAGGAGCGGCCGACCATCAGCGTCACCACCACCCTGAAGAACGCCTGCGCCTAAGTCGGCGACGCCGAGGCCTTCGAGCGGGCCTCATCGTGAGGGTCCGAGGTGTCTACGGATCGGACGAAGTCCACCTCCTGAAGTCCACCTCCTGCGGTATCCGCACCTCCTCTCATGGATGAAGTGGCCTCTTGCTACCTTGACTCGTTGACCTCGACTGCCCGCATACCAGGTTTCACAATATCTTGAAGACGAACAAAAGGAAAGGCAGCACTCCTGAACCTTCAGCGCGGGGCCGGCTGTTACCTTTTATCATGTAAGCGATTGATAGTGTGATATTTTAACAACTACATATATCACAGTACGTTCAAGACAATCAGATCAGCTGCACACACGATCATGTAGGTCTCGGTTCATATTCGCTTCCAGCTCGCTGAGTAGCTCGCCTACCGGGATTGTGACCTCCGTGTAACTGCCCCTTACCTTCCGTTGCGCCTCCTCGGAGACCGCCTCAACGGCGCCGGTCCTCTGATCGTAAACGACGCCGGCATTTCTCAGCTTTCCCCAGTTTTCGTAGCGGCAGAGGTCGATCAGAGGTCCACATTGGGCACCGACCTTCGAGATGCGCATCTCGCGATTGGCAACCAGGAATTTAATCGCCTTCAGAGCGAGGACATCGCCACTCGAGTAAATCGCGCCTGCCCCGGTTCTGCCGGCAAACGCATGGATGGCCCTACGCCAGTTGCAGAACGTGGCGCGCGACAGCTGAAGCTCATTCAAGACCTCTGCCTGCCTGAAAGCCATAGCGAACTCTAGTGATTCGCTGTGCCTCCTATACCAAACAGTATCATTAAATATACCGATCAGTATCACTAGTGTCCGGTTAAATTATCGAACAAATTCAATTGGTTATTGAT